>JAEZYO010000052.1 GCA_023419055.1 Pseudomonadota bacterium
GGTTCGAAGGGAAACGGCGGGGCCATGCGCGCCGCTGCGGTCGGAGCCTACTTCGAAGGGGACCTCGAGCGCGCGGCCGCGGAAGGAGCGAAGTCCGGAGAGGTGACTCATTCACACCCGGACGGTCGGGCGGGCGCCGTGGCCGTGGCCGTAGCCGCGGCGGTGATTCGCCAGGCAAAGACGCCGGAGGAGGTCTTCGCCGCGGTGCTCTCTCATACGCCCTCCGGCGCCACGCGCTCCGGCGTGGAGCAAGCTTCCCACTTCCCTCTCGAGCGCAGCGTCGAAGCGGCGGCGGAGGAGCTCGGCAATGGCTCCCGCGTACTCAGCCAAGACACGGTGCCTTTCTGCCTCTGGTGCGTCGGCAAGGCGTTTCACAGCTACGAAGAGGCGTTGTGGACCACGGTAGCGGGCCTCGGCGATCGCGACACGACGTGCGCCATCGTGGGCGGGCTGCTCTCACTGCGCGACGGCGCGGTGATTCCGCAGGACTGGTTGCGCTTTCGGGAGCCACTGAGCGAGCTGCCGTAGCCCCGGCCACGGGCGCCGCGACCGCGATGCCACTCCCGCGATCCGCAGCGCCCGCGCCGGCTCGGCGCCCCGCGATTGGGCTTCAGGCCGCCTGCACTGCTCGCACTCCCTCTTCGGCCTTGGCCTGACGAAGCGCCGTCAAGGCCCGATCCAGCAGCTCTTCGGCGGCGAGGGTCTCCTCGAGCGACGCCACGCCCGCCGCCGCGGTCACGCCGAACGACTCGTCGCCGAAAACGATCCGCCGCGAGCTCACCGCCTCGAGCAACGAGCGAGCGAGCTCGAGGGCGTGCTCTCTCTCTCGCCCGGGAACTTCGACGCAAAAGGTGCCTTCAGCGTAGCGCGACAGGGCGAGTCCCTGGCTCACCTGACGCAGCGCGCTCGCCACCTCCGTGAGCGCCCGGTCGCCTGCCAAGCGTCCTCGCCGATCGTTCAGGGCCTGGAGGCCGTCCACATCCAACGCGATCACCGAAAGCGGGGAGGCAGCCCCGCGCGCAGCGAGGACGCTCCGCTCGAGCCTTGCCATGAAGCGGGAGCGATTCTCGAGCCGCGTGAGCGGATCTTCGCGAGTCAGCTCATCCACCAAGCCCCGGTACTTCTCGTCGAGATCACCTCCGAGCAGGACGCACAAGATCGCGTCACCGATCACCAGCCGGTCTCCGTCACGCAGCGGCCTGTGCGTGATGCGTCGCTCGTCCCCTTCGCAGAAGGTGCCGTTGGTGCTCCCCGAGTCCACGACGACGTACCCCGATGCTCGACGCTCGATGCTCGCGTGAACGCGGGACACCGCATCCGAATAGAGCATTATCTCGCAGGCTTCGGCGCGCCCGATCCGGGTGACGTCGGCCAGGAGGTCGTACCGCTTGCCGCACAGGTGCGGATGCGCGAGGGACCGCAGGACCACCACGCTGGCGTCGTGGACGTTTGGAACGGCCTCGTGACGCCGCGGTGTCGCAGGGGCACGAACCTCTCGAAGCCGCGCTTCGAGCGAGCGGCAAACCAGGTCGATCGTCTCGTGCGGGTCGGACAACGTCGCGCAGCGAGACACCACCGCGGGTTCGAGCTCCTTCAAGGCCGCACCCAGCAAGGCTCCCCACTCCCCATCGGCTCGAAGTCGCGCGAGCTCCGGCCTCGAAAGCCAAGCGACACGATGAGAGAGGCGCTCGAGGACTTCGTGCAGGCGCGTCGCTGCTTCCGTCTCGTACGTCGGAGGCCAGGAAAGCTCGGGCTCGGGTTCGGCGTCCCCCCAGAGGACATCTCGCTCTTGCCGGAGCGCGAGCAGCTTCGCCTTCGCGCGAACGCGCAGTCGACTGTGCCCCCTGTCGGGATGCAGGCTCGTCGGTGAGGTCGTCCAGGCGACTGCGCAGAGCTCCGGCGCGTCGGTCACTCCTTCGCGTTCGTCCAGGCACAGGAGCGGGGACCGATTGGTGACCGCCGTTTCTATCGCCGGTCGCTCGGTGTCGGAGAAATGGAAGAGAAGCGACACTCCCGGTACGAGGAAGGGCGTGCCGACGCGGACCACGGGCAACGTCACGGTCGCCGGGCGAGTCAGCCGGGCGAGCTCGACGTGCGCCTTCAATCGCGACCAGCTCGCGAAGCCGTACTCTCTTGCCACGACGAGCTGTGCGTCGCCGAGTGAAAGGGAGCCCGAGCTCGGTGCCAATCGAGCGAACCGTGGATGGCTCGCCGCGACTCGGCTGAGGGCGGCAGGATCCGCCTGTCGTGCGGCTCGCTGTAGCGCGCGAGCTTGGTTCTTCAAATGCTCGAGGTGCGGTAGCTGCGGAAGCGCCTTGAGCGTCTCGTGAGACATGGGCATGGACGAACTCCTTCGAGGGCCGGTGGTCCGCAGCACCAGCAGAAGGACGGTTCGCCGATACGACCGAACGCCAAAACCAGGAGAGGTGGGCTTCGCCCTTTCCGCGGACCGGGTGCGCCCTCACGGCGCCGTCGGCAAGAATAGCAACCCGCCATTTCGGCACAAGGGGGCGCCTATCCCACCAGTCCAACGCCCGCGCTTTCGAACGCTCTTCAGGGGCCGTTGACGGTGAAGTCGTCGAACGAGGCAGTCGTCGTCCCGTAAGTCAGGACCCCGCCAGGGCCGCTGGCTGGCGCCGAGCTCGCGCTCGTGCTCGTGCAATCGTGAACGGGCGTGGCGTTCAAGAAGGTCTTGATGTGGATGCTCCCGGGGGCACCGGTGACTTCCATCCGCAAAGTGAACCACTCCGTGCCGTCGATGCCGGCAGCGACCGCGCTGCACGTACCGGTCACGCTGCTCGTCAGCAGACTGGTCGAGCGCCGGAGAGTGAGCTTCCCGTCCGCGCCGAGCGCGAACGCGTAAAATGAGCTGCTGCCCGCGTGCCGAGCCATGATGCCGGCTCGATAGCTGTCGCTGCTGCCCGCGAAGTCGACCTTGATCTTCGCTTCTACCACCTGGTCGGCACAGCTCGGCCCCGCCCACGACTCCTCGTTGCCGTTGCCGCCCTGGTACACGCGGTTGCCCGCATCGTCACCGATGGCCCAATCGCCACCGCTATCGGTCCACCCGCTCGCGTTGCCGTCTTCGAAATCGTCGCTGAATCCCGCGCAAGCACCGGCTCCCCCGCTCCCCGTTCCGCCGCTACCGCTCGCGCCACCACTGTTGTTTGCGCCGCCGCTGCCGTTGGTACCACCGCTGCTGCCAGTACCGCCGCTGCTCGCGCCCCCCGCGCCAGCGTTCGCAAAACCGCCGGTGTTGGTACCACCGCTGCTGCTCCCTCCTCCTGCGCCGGTGTTGGCGGAACCGCCCGCGCTCCCGCTACCGGAGGCGCCCCCAGTTGCGCTCGTGTGACCTTTCCCCCCCGACGCGAGGCCGCCCGCAGCGCCGCTGACTCCTCCGCTGCCACTGCCGGTCAAGGCGCTCGAACCGCCAGTCGGGCTTCTGCCGGCTCCGTTAGCCGTGGTCTCGTCGTATTCGGGTTCCGCGCAGGCCCCGAAGAGAAGATTCAGCACACCGATCCCGAAAGCCGGCACATTCTTCATTCGCGCTCACTCCAGACACGCCCCTCTCGGAGAGAGTCTAGATCAGTCGGCGAGCTCGGTGTTCGCACAAGCGTCGAGCTCGATTCGATCTGACAGCGCGGATGGTCTCGTGCGGCGCGTACTCGAAAGTTATCGAGTGGTGACTCACCGTCCGACGAAGTAACGAAGTCGTGAGAACGAGTTCAGAGGGCCTCGAGCCCGAAGACCGCGCCGATCGAGAGCGAGCTCGTTCGGTGACGAGCTCGATCACGATGACGCGGCCCTAGGCGCGCCGACGCTTACTCGTTGCGAATCTTCTCGGCCGCCCTCTCGTCGGCTTCCTTGGCTTTCTGTTTGGCGTCTCTGGCGGCATCCTCGGTCGACTTCGCCGCGTTCTTCGCGCCTTGATCGAGCTTCCTGCCCGCGGTGTCCGCGCCTTCTTCGACCTTGCGGCCCGCGCTGTCGACGCCGTGTTCGACGTCCCGCCCCGCCTTCTTCATGTCCTCGTTCGCCTTACGGGCGCTCTCCGCAGCTTCTTGCCTCGCCTTCTCGGCCTCGGCCTCGGTGCGCTCCTTCATCGCTTTCCCCGTCTCGCAACCAGCGAGTCCAGTGGCCAGCGCAGCGCTCACGACGAGCAGAGATAGTGTACGCATCTTGGTCCTCCTCCTCTCCGAGGAGTGGTCGCAAGAAGCGTGCCCTCAGCCGTGGCCGAGCCAGCGCAGGAGGAAGTAAGCGAGATAAGTGACGCACAAGCCGACGATCGCGACGTTGACGGCTCGGTCGAGACGCTGAGCGAGCTCTCGGAAGCGCGTCCGAAAAAAGAGCTTCAGCCCGAACAGGGCGAGGCCCGAGAACAAGACCAGCTTGAGAACCACGCCGCGAGACTAGCATCGGCGAAGCGCGGACCGCCCGCCCCCAGGCGCTCCTTTGCGCGATTCACGACGCAGAACGGCGTGGCGCAGAGACACATTGGGCGGGAGGGCACGCTCCCCGCCCCGACCCGCCTCCGAAGGCTCCGCAAGCCTCGCACCGCGGGCGCTTTCAGCACCAATTCCCGATGAGGCATGGACTGTGCAGTACTCCCCATCAGGAGCCATGACATTGAAAACTCATGAAGAACTCGTCGTGGGCGACCCGTCGCACGGGACCGACTCGATGCACTCGCCCGGTCGCTCCGAGTTTGCCATCGAGGGCACGGGGACTCCGCTCGAAGGCAGCATGGCCCGGTCCATCGACGGAGGCGCGGGCCCCTCACTTGCCGGGTCGGACGCTTCGCAGCGCTTCGACGACGGCTCGAACCAGGACCCACCTCGCGCGCACGAACGCGTGGAAACCGGTGTCTCCTTGCCCGCCAACTCGAACCGAGTCCCATCGCCTCGAGCGCGACTGAACGGCGGCGAACGCCCGGAGCGCGAGCTGCGATCGGAGCGCGGCGATCCCGAGAAGGTTCGCCTCGTCGCCGAGATCAACGCCGTGTGGAAACGCCTCGAAGCAGTCGAGGACAAGCGGCTGCGCCTGCGCGAAGAGGTAGACGAGCTTCGTCTCTCGCTGAGCGAAGAGCAGCGGGCCCGCTCCACCGCTACGCGCGAGCTCCGTCAGGCGGAGGAGCGGGAAGCCGTTGCTCAGCGGGAGATCGAGGCCCTGAAGAATACCTGCGCGGGCCTGCGTGACGAGCTCGCAGGCGCGAAGCAACGCCTCGTCGTCCAGCGCTGGGAGTTCCTCGCCAAAGGCGCGGCGGCGGCGAGCGGCGTGCTCGGCGTGGCCGCGATCATGACGCGCGCCCTGATCGGTCGAGCCAGCCCGTTCCGTCTACCCGCCTTGACGGGCTAGGAGCTCCGAAGGGCGGGAAGCGCGCCCGCTCGAGGCTCGCGCTGGCTTGCCCTTCGAGCCGTGGCGCCGGGAGTAGACCTGAGTGAACTCGGCTCCCAGAAAGACGATCTGCGCGGAGTAGTAGATCCAGAACAGCACCACGATCAACGACCCGAACGCGCCGTAGGTCGTCGCGAAGGTGCCACGCCCGAAGTACAGCGCGAGGCCGAGACGGCCGAGGGTGAAGAGGACGGCCGTTGCGACGGCTCCGACCCAAACGTCACGCCAGGTGAGGTCCACCTCGGGGATGACTTTGAAGAGTAGAGCGAAGACGAGCGTGGTCAGCGCAAAGCCGAAGACGGTCGTGAGTGGTCCCGAGAGCAGGCCGAAGGCCGCGACGTGCTTCTCGAGGTAGCCGGTGAAGGCACCGAGCACGGCCTCGGCGAGGAGCGACACCAAGAGCAGGCCCGCCGTCCCGAGAACCAGAGCGAACGAAGCGAAGCGCTGGCGCACGGTCGACCAGATGCCTCCGCGGCGCTTCTTCTCGACGTTCCAAATCCGATTCAGCGTCTCTTGAAGCTCACTGAAGAAGCCGGTCGCACCGAAGAACAGCGTGACGACGCCGACGGCAGTCGCGACCAGGCCCTGCGAGCGGTGGTTCGCGCCGGCCAGGAGCACCTGGATGGCTTCCGCCCCCCGAGTTCCCACCAGAGTTTGGATCTGGCCGACGATGCGCCCCTCGGCGGCTTGCGCACCGAAAAAGAAGCCCGCGACCGCGATCGCGATCACCAACATCGGGGCAACCGAGAAGACGGCGTAGTACGCGAGCGCAGCGGCGAGGCGAGGCACCTCGTCGTCGGACCACTCGGTGAAGGTGTCCTTCAACAGGGCCCAGACGGCCCTGAGTCGAGGGCGATTGGACAACGAGAGCGTTGCCCAGCTCATTCAGCCCATACGACCAATCATGGCGACTCCGCTGCCTGCTTGGGCGAGGCTGGCACTTTGGCTCGGTCGGCTGTTCGACATGGCGAACAGGCAGATTGCAAGCTGCATGCCCGGCCGCAAAATCAGCCGAAACTCACACTTCGAGGCGTGCTGCCTCGGGAGACCGCGTCAGCGCTGACACTCTCCGATGCGCGCCAACGTCTTCTTGTCGCTGTCTTCTACCGAAAGGCGCAGCGCGCCGAGCGCTGTCGCCACGGTGCTACCCGCCTTCAGCTTCTCGGGAGGCGTGCCCGTCATCCTCGACGTGAGCTCCTGCCACGAGACGCCGGGCGCGGGATAGATCTCGAGGCAGCGCACCTTGGCGTTCGGCCCCGGACCGTCGAACGTGAACACATAGAGCTCGGCGCCGTACTCGGCGCGCAAGCTGGGTGGCGCGTCATTCGACGTCAGCCGATACTTCCGCTCTTCGAAGTAGTCCTTGAGCTCACCCGCGCCAAGCTCGACGACTTGCGGCCCCGTGCACTTGATCTCCTTCTTGGTCTCGCGGTTCAGGTACGCCTGCCCCTTCGGACAGGCGGGATCGCCATTCTTCACGAGAGCCGCGAGCTCCTCGGACGTCGGCTTCTCGCGCTTCTTGCGCTTGGCGCGGCGCTCGAGCACCTCGAGGTGCGCGCCGACCTGATTCCTGGCTTTCTGAAGCTCCGACTTCTCGTGTCCGAGCCCTGCCTTCTCGCAAGCCTGAATGGCGGTATCCAGGGCCGCGACACCGCCTTTCACGCTTTCGATGGGCGAGTCCGACTTCAGGTCTTTCACGACCGCCTGGGCACGATCGAATTCGGAGCGACAAGCACGGCTCTCCTTGTCGCAAGCCGACGTGACGAGAGCGAACAGCGCGACCGCGACACACTCGTAGCGCATCGCGGCCGAGCATACTCGATTTTCTAACCCTCGGCGTTCGGCGAAATTTTGGGGCCTTCCGGGGCGGGCACGCGTACGTCATCCTCGGTGCCGTGCTGGCGATCGGGGCCGTCGGTCTCGACGATCACGCGGGTCCCGTCGCAGCGAATCCTCCACGGGTTGCCCCAGGGATCTTGCTTGGGGCTGTCTTCGTCGAGCGCGCCGTCCTCGATCAGCATGGCAAAGGTCGGACAACTGTCTTTCTCGAGCTGGCGCGCTTTGACGGCTTGGCGCACGGTCCGCGCTTCGTTGAAGGCGGTCTTCCGCTGCGAGTCCACCCAGTGCTTGTAGGCGGCGATGCCGACCGCCACTGAAACGAGCGTGACGATGGCGACCGCGACGAGCACCTCGATGAGCGAGAAGCCCCGCGCCTGGGCCCTCGAGCGATGATTGAGCAGTGATGTGGCTGTGGTCATGGCGCGCTCCTTGGCAAAGCGCGTACCGAACGCAAAATCGGCTGCTTTCCTGCCGTTCTTGCAGTCCACGGACATTCTGACCCACTCTTCAGGAAATTCCGCCGCACCGTTCGACAGCCTGGCAACCGCATCGGCCGCCACAATTTCTCCATGAGTTCTCCCGAACACCTCCTCGCTGGCACCGCGCCCCGGCCACGCCGCGCGCGCACCATCGCGAGTCGTAGGAGGTCGTTCAATGCATTTGGATTCGAAGTCGTGGCTCGCGCTCAGCGGGCCCGTCGCCCTCGGGGCAGTGCTCGGGCTGGGCTCGGGGACGCGCGCGATGTTCGCGCAATCCCTGCTCCTGCCGTGCCTGGTCGTGGGCCTGACGCTCGCGCTCGCGCCTGCGCTCTACATCGGCCTTTCGCTCGCCGGGGGCGCGCCTCCGGCGGGCGCGATGATCGGTGAGCTCCGAAAAGGGCTGACCAGCACCGGCATCGTGATGGCGGGCCTGAGCCCTGCCGTGGCGTTCCTCGTCGTCGCCTCGGGCGCTCGCACCGGCAGCGTGCTGCTCGGAATCGCCGTAGCGGGTGGCGCGGCGGTGATCGGCCTGCGCCAACTGTTCAGAGGCCTCCTCGAAACCACCCCGAGCAGGGAGCGCTTCGCCTTGATCTTCGTGCCCTGGACGATGATCGCGCTCGCGCTCGGCACCGATCTCTTGGTGTCGTTGCTCGAAGGGAGCGGCACATGAGCGCCGAAGCCACGCTCCCCGTCGCGGCCGCTCCCGCCGTCGAAGAGGCGCCCGTTGCGGCGGGCACCGATGGCGCGCTCCAGGGCCTCGTCGAACAGAGGACGGAAGAGCCGACTCCCGAGCGCCCGGGCACTCCGTTCGAGCTCTTGCTGTCACGCCCGGAGCACTTGATGCACCAGATCAAGGACGGGCGGGATCTGGGCTCGCTCGTGCGCATCGCACTCCTCACGATATTGCTCGGCGCGGCGATCTTCGGCGCTACGGTCGGCGCGTACCGCGGCGGCGTTCAGATCCTGTACGCGGCGCTGAAGCTCCCGCTCGTCTTGTTGCTCACGACCGCAGCGTGCGCCCCGGCGCTCACCGCCGTCGCGAACGGGCTCGGCCGCCGCAGCGACGTGCGGCGTGACATCGCGCTCGTGCTCTCGTCGTTGGCCAGGACGAGCCTCACCTTCGCGGCGCTGACCCCGCTGCTCTTACTCGCCATCCGGCGCGACAGCGAGTACCACGACCTGGTGCTGCTGCTCGTGGCCACTTCGAGCGTCGCGGGGGCGGTAGGGATCTGGTTCTTCCTGCGCGGACTGCGCGTGCTCGACGCCACGGCGACCTGGACGACGGCGCTCGTGGTCTCGTGCGTGTTCATGCTGGTCGGCGTGCAAATGTCGTGGACGCTGCGACCGTACCTGGTGCGCCCGCGCGACACCGACGTCGTTCTCGTCAGGAGCATCGAGGGCTCGTTCCTGGAAGCCGTGCAGACCGCGGCCCAATCCGCGGCCGGAATCTACCCGCACGAGGCGGATGCCCGCGGGGAGTATTAAGGATGAAGCTCGTCGAGCTCGCCGCTCTGTACGCGTTGATCGGCGTCGGCGGCGCCATCTTCGCGGTCACTCGCGTGGGAGCCGCGAGCGCGCGCTCCGTGGACGCAGTACTGATGTTCACGCTCTGGCCGCTCTATGGCCCCTTCTTGCTCACGCGCGAACACGTTCCGCACCTCGAGCCGGCGCGGGGGGAGGTCGCCTTCCTGACCGCGCTCCGTCGCGTCGCGGGCACGCCGCTCGCCACGCTGTTGCCGGACGAGCGCGCGGGCCGAGCGCTCGCTCGCCGGCTGCGCGTGGCGGCCGACAAGGTGCGCGAGATCGACGGGCTGCTCGAGCGCCCCGAGTTCGACGCGAGCAAGGCTCAGGCTCGCGTACTCGAGCTCGAGCGGGAGGGCTCGAGCTCGGCGCTCGGGACGGCGCGCAGCCGCGTGCAAAACATCCGGCGGCTGAGGCATCTACGAGATCGTTTCGCGCGCGAGCTCGTGGACGTGGAAGAGCTCCTCGCACAGCTCACCACCCAGGCCGAGGTGGTCCGGCTCGCCGGGGCGCCGGACTCCGAGACGCGCGATCTGGTGCAGGAGATCCTCTCTCGGGTCGAAGGGCTCGACAGCCTGCTCGACGACGGCCCGGAAGAGGCCTTAACCTCGTGCGGTCGCTCCAAGGCCTGATCCCGATACAGCCGCATATGCCTACCATCCTGGTCGTCGACGACGAGCCCCGTATCCGCGACGTGGTCGAGTACGCCCTGACCCGGGAGGGTTACGACGTGATCGCGGCGAGCAACGGCGAAGAAGCGCTGAAGAAGCTGAAGAGCGCGACGGTGGATCTGATCGTGCTCGACATCTTGATGCCGGAGCTCGACGGCCTGAGCGTCTGCCGCACCATCCGGGCCGAGAGCGCGGTCCCCATCATCTTCCTTTCGTCACGAGCCGAGGAGGTGGACCGCATCATGGGGCTCGAGCTCGGCGGCGACGACTACGTGACGAAGCCGTTCAGCCCGCGCGAGCTCACCACTCGCGTGAAGGCGGTGCTCAGGCGAGCCTCCGGATCGAGCAAACCGAAGAGCGGCAGCTGTCTGATCCACGGCGCCATCGAGCTCGACCGCGAGCGCCACGAGGTTCGGGTGCGCGGCGAGCGCGTCGCCTTCACCGTCACGGAGTTCGCCGTGCTGGAGGCGCTGATCGAGCGTCCGGGTCGCCTCTTCACGCGAGCCCAGCTCATCCAACGAGCCTACGCCCACGACAACCACATCACCGAGCGCACCATCGACACGCACATCCGGCGCATCCGCTCGAAGCTCCGGCCCTTCGACACGGACGTGATCGAGACGGTGCACGGCCTCGGCTATCGGACCACCGAGCCCGACGACGGCGCGAGCCCATGAAGAGCGGCGGACGAGCCCGGCGCGCGCTCGCCTGGCTCTACAAGATCCGGACGCGCTTGCTCCTCGTCAACGTGATGATCGCGGCCGTGCCGCTCCTCGGCGTCGGCTTCGCGCGCTTCTACGAGCGCGAGATGTTGACGAGCCTCGAGCAGGACATGGTGAACCAGGCCGAGATCTTGCGGCACATGCTCGCGGCGGACACGACGGGTCCTCGCCTGTCGGAGCGCGGCCCGCTGCTCGCAGAAGCGGCGCGGCGCACTCGAACCCGCATCCGCCTGCTCGATGCGAGCGGGACGCTCCAGGCCGACTCCCACGCCAAGGGCCCACCGGAAGGGCCGGAAGAGCCGCCGCCCCGGCTGATCTCGCGCAGCGCCTCCGAGGGCCACGACGAAAGGCCGAAGACCCAACCCGTGCCGCTCGACGTCACCGAGCGACACGAGGTCAAGAAGGCGCTCACCGGCAGGTACGCTGCAGCGACTCGCTTCTGGCGAGATCGCGACACGCTGTACCTCTTTAGCGCGCTTCCGATCGTGAAGTCCGGAAAGGTCGAGGGCGTGGTCTACGTGACGCGTTCGACGAACCCGGTGCGCGCGGCCATGTACCGGCTGCGCACCAAGCTCCTCTACACCCTGCTCGGCGTGCTCGGGGTCACCGTGGTGCTCTCGATCTTCCTCGCGGGCACCATCTCCAGACCGCTCACGCATTTGACCAAGGTGGCGGGCCGCCTGGCGCGCGGCGATCGGACGCAGCGCCTCGCGCTCGAGCGCCGCGACGAGATCGGCGAGCTCGCCCGCGCGTTCGATCTCATGGAGCAGCGCCTCGCGGAGCGAGCGCGTTACACGGCCGAGCTCACCGCGGACATCAGCCACGAGTTCAAGTCACCGCTCTCGGGGATCCGTGGCGCCGCAGAGCTCTTGAGCGAGGGCGCGGCGGACGATCCCGAAGCGAGGAAGCGCTTCCTCGACAACATCCTCGCCGACGCGAACCGCCTGGACCGGCTGGTCTCGCGCCTGCTCGAGCTGTCGCGCGCAGAAGCGGACTCTCAACCGAGCGAGACCTTCGATTACGAGGCGCTGGTCCGAGAGACGGCGCGGCGGGCCGAGCAGGGGCGCCCCGTACCGATCGACGTCGCGTATCGCGCTCGGGTCACGCAGCTCGACGGGCGGCGCGCGCTGCTCGCCTCGGTGCTCTCGAACCTCGTGGAAAATGCGCAGATCCACGCCGAGCCGGGGAGCCGCGTCGAGGTGCACGTGAGCGACGCGGGCGCAGGGCTCCTTCGGACCAGCGTCAAGAATCGAGGCGCCGCGATCTCGGCGGCGAACCTCGGGCGCGTCTGGGATCGCTTCTTCACGACCCGCGGCGAGAGCGGCGGTACGGGGCTCGGCTTGCCCATCGTGAAGACGGTCGTCGAGTCCCACGGCGGCAAGGTCTCGGTGGAGAGCGCCGACACCGAGGGTACGACCTTCAGCTTCGATCTACCGCTCCGCGGCTGATGCTCTTTCAACGCGCGTTCGCGTAGAGCGTGATCGGGTAGCGGAGCGTCACGCCGGAGAGCGTCACGTCGACGAAGAGCACCACCTCGCTCGCGCTTCCACTCGCCGGCACGTGAGCGAGCTCGAGGGTCGTCGTCTGGCCCGCCGGGATCTCCGCGGGCAGCGGCGTCACCAACGTGAAGTCGGAGCCATCCGTACGGAAGCGTGGGTCGACGAGCTCGATCGGCGCGTCGCACTGGTTGCGGAAGACCAGGTTTTCCGTGTTCTTGCCGGTGAGGTCGAGCGAGAAGCCGGGCTCGAGCGAGAGGCAGGCGTGACGCCGCCCGGGTCTAAGAGTGGCATCGGGGATGTCCGAGATCCTGCCGTCGCTCGGCGGCGTCCTCCCGAGGCTCGTCACGGCTTCGAACCTGAGCTCGTCGCTGAGAGCCATCGGAACGTTCACGATGAAGCTGCCGTCGTTCCTCGCTGTCGTCGAGATGGGAGCGAGCGTGGAGTCGAGGTTCGTCACGATCACGGAACTCTGTGCCGGCGCTGCCCCGGGCTCACCCTCGAACACCATGCCGAGGGGCACGCCGCCATCGCTGCCCTCCGTGACGATGTACGTCGGTTCGGGCCTCACCTTGCCCGTGTCCACCATCGCGGGTGGTTCGGGAAGTGGAGTCGCGTCGCGTGGGCTCGAGCACGCGAGCCCCAGACCAAGAAAAGCGAAGCAAGCTAGCCCGCCCGCGACCCGGCGAAATCGGTAAGGCCGGGCCGCGGGCGCTTGACCGGAGCGCCCGGGAGGGGTGGTCTGGGGAAGGAGTGGCGCTCCGGGGCTATTCATGGCGACGCGAGCTCAGGGGGCCTTGCAGTCGGGATCCTGGGAGCGGCACGGGTCCGTCGAAGGACGAGTGCACTCACCATCCGGTTCCTCGACATACGTCAAGCACGCGACGTCGCAATCGGGATCTTGAGAGCGACAGGGATCGGTGTCTGCGCGCTTGCAGACGCCGTCCGAATCCTCGATGTACTCTGCACACGCCACGTCGCAGTCTGGATCGACGAGGACGCAGGGCTCTTCGCCCACGGGGGGCGAGCAGACGCCGTCCGGCGCCAGGGCGATCGCCGGGCACCCGACGCCAGGATCAGGCTCCACTTGGCTGCAGTCGGGATCTTGTTCTCGACAAGGATCGCTGGCGGGCCGCAAGCAAACGCCATCGGAGAGCTCGAGGATGAGCGCGCAGCCGACGGGCTCGTCCGGGTTCCCGGGGTTTGCCGGGCCGCCCCCGCTCTGGCTGCAGTCCGGGTCCTGATAGCGACAAACGTCGTCCTCGGGGCGCCCGCAGACTCCGTCAGGAGCTTCGCTGAACGCGGCGCAAAAGGTCGGATCTTTGCCGTTCGGAACGCAATCGGTATCGGCGCCGTCGCAGAAGGTGTCGCACTCGCCGTCGCCGTACCAGCCGTTCTCGGCGCAAGCATCGCCCTCGGCGGTGCCCTTGGCCACCTCATTGGCGGCGGCTCTCTTCTTCTCGAGCTCGGCGCTGCTCGTGCCATCCGAGTTCGTGGTGGCGCCCGAGCAGCCCCAAAGGGCCAGCATCAGCAAACCAAGGCAGGTCTTCTTCATCTGTTGCTCCTCCAAGTGTGTCCCGATGAGGTGCAAAGCCCGATCCAGGTGAGCGTCAGCGCGATACATCAATTAAATTAAGCACTTACAGACTAGGCTACTGTTCCAAAGTGTTCCAATTCGTACTGAACACTGCCAAATGGTACAGTCGAAGCCCATGGCACTCGTACCCGGCGACCGCCTCATGGGGCGCTACCGAGTGCTCGAGCTGATCGGGAGCGGCGGCGCCTCGAGCGTCTCGCTCGCGCTCGAGGAAGCCAGCGAGCGGAACGTCGTCGTGAAGGAGCTGCGCGCCGATGCTCCGGATCTCCTAAACGCGTTTCAATCCGAGTTCGCTCTGCTCTCGAGGACTAGCCATCCTCACCTGACCCGCGTGTTCGACTTCGGGAGTGAGCGCGTGCGCGGTACGCTCGTGCACTACTACGTCGCCGAGCACGTGCCGGGAGTCACGCTCGGGGCTCACGCGAGAGCGGCGCGCGGGCGAGAGCTCCTGGGACCGTGCCTCGACGCGCTCGAAGGGCTGCACGAGCTGCACGCGATCGGCGTGCGCCACGGCGACTTCAAGCCCTCCAACGTGCTGGTGAGCCAGGGGGGGCATGGCGTGCTCATCGACCTCGGTTGCGCGCGCCCCTTCGGACCGAGCTCGACGCTGTGCGGAACGGAGGGGTTTCTCGCGCCCGAGCTGCTGCGGGGGGAGAGCGGTGATGCGCGCTCGGATCTCTACTCGGTGGGCGTGACCCTGCGGGAGCTCTTCACCGTATCGGGGGAGGCGCCATCGCCCAAGATCCAGAAGCTGATTCAGCGGCTCACCGCGGAGAGCGTCGAGAGCCGCCCGAGCAACCTGGCAGAGGTGCTCGAGCATTTCGGGCGCAGCGCCCCGAACCTCCCGGTATTTCCGCCTGCAGGCGCGCTGGTCGGCCGCGAGAAGGAGCTCGGCGTTTTCGAGCGCTGGTTCGACTCGTTCCTGCGCTCAGGGCCCGCGGCTCCGCTCTTTTCGGTGACGGGAGAGCGTGGCATGGGCGTCACGCGGCTCACCCGTGAGCTCGTGGTGCGGGCGGGCTCGCGAGCGCGAGTCCTCCGCGCGCGCTGTGACGAACCGAACGCGCTCGCGCGTCTGCTTGCGCTGGCGACCGCTGGCAGCGCGGCGGATGAGGACGCGGTTCGCCTCTCGCAGTCGCTCGAGCGCGTCCACCAGCCGACCCTCTTGGTGCTCGAAGAGTACGAGCGGCTATCGGAGGGGGAGCGCGCGCTTCTGAACTCGCTCTCACGCCTGATCGACGACGAGACCCGCCTGCGCCTCCTCGTTTCCGGGCAAGAGCCCTTCACCCGAGAGCGGAGCGAACGAGTCGCCCTGGGGCCGCTCGATCGCGGCGCCGTGCGAGCGCTCGCGGGACGGCTGCTCTCGGATCAACAGCTCGAAGCGTTGCTCGAGCGCACACGGGGGCGACCGAAAGACGTCGAGCGAGCGCTCGACGAACATCGTCGAGCTTCACCGCGCTCGGCGGGGGCCGCTCGAGCGGAGACGAAGACCAGCGCGAAGCTCCGGGAGCTCGCAGGCGAAGAGCGCGGCCGCCTCGGCTTGCTCCTCGTCTTTGGAGGCGAGCTCGATCCGGCAGAGCTCGGGCTCCGGTTCGAGGACTTCTCGGGGCTCCTCGCCAAAGGAGTCGCGGAGCGCGAAGGCGCCCGGGTAAGGCTCTCCGATCGATTCTCGGAGGCCACGCTCCGCGCTACGCTCAGCGCGCGCGAGCTCGAGCAGGCGCACGAGCGGGCGGCCGAGCACGGGTTACGCGACCGAGCCTCGGCGGAGGACCTCGTTCGCTCTCTTCGCCACCTCTTCCTTGCGGGCAAGGTCGAGCGCGCCGAAGCGCTCCTGTTCGCCGAAGAGCGAACGCTCGCGGGTGCCGGAGCTCGCGAGCTCTCGATGCTGTGCGCGGTCGCGCGCCGGTCACGGAGCGCGTCCTTGCTGTGCCGGCTCGCCGAGATCGCGTCCGCGGGTGGAGCGCCGAGGCCAGCGCTCGCGCTCGCGGCGCTGGTCTCTCGCCGGCTCCGGGCGACGAGCGACGACGATGCCGCCGAGAAGGCACGCGTGGCGCTCCGGGCGCTCCTTGCGGCCGCCGAAGCTTTGACGCGCCTGGGGCGCGGACCGCGCGCAGAGCGACTCTTGCTTTCGAGCCTCACGCGCGGCTACGCGGTCGAGGAGCAAGCCGAGCTCTACGATCGTCTCGCGCGCGCCCGGCTCCAGCGTGGTGACTACGCCGGGGCGGAGAACGCGGCACGCGCCGGGATTTCGGCGGAGTTGCCGCCGCTCCTGGAAGGGCAACTGCGCGAGACTCTGGGGATCGCGCTCGGTTATTCGGGGCGTTCGACCGAGGGCGAGCTCGAGCTCCAGACGGCGCTCGTCCGCCTCGGCGAACGAGCGTCGGCGCGCGAGCAAGCTCGGATCTTCAGTCATCGCGGCATCCTCGCCTTCCGCGCCGGTCGCGTCGAGCAAGCCGTCTCCGATCACAGGAGCGCCCTTTCGCTCGCCGAGCGCGACGGCGCCACCGATCTCGCCGCGGTCGCGTGCCTGAACCTCGGAACGGCGGAGCAACAAGCGGGGCGGCTGGGCGCGGCGCTCGAGAGCTACGAGCGCGGCGCTATTTTCGCCCGAGCGACCGGGCGTGAGAGCACCGAGCTCACGCTGCGCTACAACCTCGCCAACCTGTATGCGGAGCTCGGCTCGTTCGAACGAGCCGAGGAGCTCCTCGATCGCCTCGAACGGCGCGCCGATCGGGCCCGGTTCGAGCAGTTCAGGCCGGCGATAGCGATCTTGCGCGCCGAGCTCGATCTCCACCAGGCCAGGCCCGAGCAGGCGGCGGTGCGCCTGGACGCCTTGATCGCCGAGCTTACGCCCGAAAAGCAAGGCCGCGAGCTCGTCGAAGCCGAACTCCGGAGAGCGGACGCGGATCTCGCGCGGGGCGACGCGCCGGGAGCGCGGGCTCGGCTCGAAGGGCTCGGGCCACGCGTCCTCGAGCTCGGCGCGGTGGACCTCGAGATTGGCCTCGAGCTCGGCCGCGCTCGAGTCGAGATCGCGGAGCGGGACTCGGCTGCCCGACGCAGGCTCGAAGAGGCGCTCGAGAGAGCGCGACGAGAGGGCCTCAAGCTGCTCGAGGCGAGCCTCGAGTCGGAGCTCTTCTCCTGGTTCGAGCTCGAGGGCGACGTCACGCGAAGCGCCGAGCAGCGCGCTCGCGCCCGCCGCGCGTGGGATCGGCTCGGGACGGGCCTCCCTCCCGCCTTGAGCGACGTCTTCTGGCGCCACCCACGCCGCGCTGCGCTCGGCGAGCTCACGCGCGCCTTCACGGTCACGGCGGCGACGTCGAGAGACTCCGCGGCGCTCACTCGCCTGCTCTCGCTGAACCGCCGCATCAACTCCTCGCTCGCGGTCACGCGCGTGCTCGAGTCTGCGCTCGAGTCGGCCATCGAGCTTACCTTCGCGGAGCGCGGGTTTCTGCTGCTCCGGCGTCAGGCGGAGCTCGAGGAGCACGTGGCGCGCGCGAGCGGCGAGCCGCGCGTGGTGTTCTTCGAGGACGACGACGCTGCCTACACGAGCGGCGGTGGCCCGAGTCGTACCGTCGTCGGTCGGGTGCTCGAACGTGAAGAGCCGGTCCTCACGACGGACGCCGAGGTGGACGCGCGCTTCGCGCCGGGGAGCTCGATCCACGCCCTGCGCTTGAAATCGGTGCTGTGTGTTCCGATCTCGTCCCCGAGCGGCGCCCTGGGTGCCCTCTACGTGGACAGCCGCGTCCAGCGCGCGCGCTTCAGCCTCGCGGAGCGCGACCTGTTGCTCGCATTTGCCGACCAGGTCGCGATCGCGCTCCGGAACGCGCGCCTTCACGCGGAGCTCGAACAGCGGACCCGCGAGCTCGAGGAGCAAAAGCGCGCCGTCGAGCGGCTCTCGCGGGGACAGGCGCGAGAGATCGAGCGGCTACAGCGCGAGGTCGCCCTTCGCCAGCAGCGCCTCGAGTCGAGCTACGACTATTCTCGAATCGCCGGTCGCGGCGCCGCCATGCGCGAGCTCCTCGAGCGCGTGGATCGCGTGGTCGACTCCGCCGCGAACGTCCTCGTGCAGGGCGAGAGCGGGACGGGAAAGGAGCTCGTCGCGCGCGCCATCCACTTCAACGGTCCCCGCAAGGAGCACCCCTTCGTCGGGATCAACTGCGCCGCGCTGCCGGAAAGTCTGCTCGAGTCCGAGCTCTTCGGACACGTACGAGGCGCCTTCACGGGCGCCGATCGCGACCGACAGGGCCTGATGCCGGCAGCAAACCAAGGCACGCTCTTCCTCGACGAGGTCGGCGAGCTGCCGCTCGCCACTCAAGCCAAGCTCCTCAGGGTGCTTCAGGAACGTGAGGTCCGGCCGCTCGGGTCGACGAAATCGCAGAAGCTCGATATCCGCCTGATCTGCGCGACGCATCGCGATCTCGGCGCGGAGGTCGCCGAGGGGCGCTTCCGGGAGGACCTCTACTACCGCATCGCGGTGGTCAGCTTGCGCGTACCGCCGCTCCGAGAGCGGGTCGAAGATCTGCCCGAAATCGCCGCCGCCATTCTCCAACGCCTGGCTCGCGACGCGGGGCGCGAAGTACCGGCGCTCGCCCCCGACGCGCTGCGCGCGCTCGCCGCTCACCCGTTTCCGGGCAACGTGCGCGAGCTCGAGAACGTGCTGACGCGCGCCTTCGTGCTCGCGAGCTCGTCGCGCCTCGTCGCCTCCGATCTCGATCTCGGACAGGCGCGCGCGCGCACGGGTCGCAGTCGGAGCCGGAGAGAGTTCGAGGGCGAAGAGCGCGAGCGCATCTTGCGCTCGCTCGAGAGCTCCCGCTGGAACGTGAGCGTCGTCGCTCGTACGCTCGGCATCCCGCGCAACACGCTGTACCGGAAGCTTGCGCGTTACGGCCTGGAAAGAAAGGTCACCTAACTCGGGGGTGTGCGCCGATTACGCTGCAAAGTTCTAGAATTGCGGATTGGAACCGTTCCCAGAGTTGGAACCGCTCCCAGAATTGCGAGGTTCTTCGGTTCTACTGAGTTGAGCCGTGCTACCTGTGTGGAGCGTCAGCACTCCCATGCGTCTCGCGATCATCGCGGCTTCGGACTATCCCCAGAATAGTGAGCTTGCTCCACTCACCGACGTGGCGGCGCAACTCGACTTGCTCGGACAGCGCCTCGCGGAGCAGGACGCCGGCTTCTACGTTCACATCTTCTCGGCGGAGCGCGGCCTCGCCGACGGCATCGAGAACGTGGTCGCGAACGCGACCGAACCCATCGAGGCGGTGCTGTTC
>JAEZYO010000439.1 GCA_023419055.1 Pseudomonadota bacterium
GAACGTGACGACTCGCACCGTCTGGTTCGAGAGCGACGAGCGCTCGCGGGGCAAGGTGGACGTCTACGACGGCGGGTTCAAGGACTTCGTCGAGGCGCGAGCCCGCGCGGAGAAGGCGTCGCGCCCGGCGCCCGCCAGGCGTCCCGCGAAGGCGCAGGAGGTAGTCAAGAAGGAGCCGCCGAAGGCGAGCGCGCCCGCGCCGTCTCGGGGGGAGGGTGACGCGGAAGCGAAGTTCAAGGAGCAGAAGGCTCGAGCGCGGGAGGAAGAGCGAAAGCTCCGGCGGAAAAAGCAGCTCGAGGGTGAGGTCCCCCGAAAAGAGGCCGAACTCGAGGCTTTGCGGAAGAAGCTCCGCGAGGCCTCGACGACCAACTGGGAGGAGCTCCATGCTTGGGCTAATAAGGAAAGAACGATGGCTGCCGAGCTCGACAAGTTGCTCTCCGAGTGGATGGAGCTTTCCGAGGAGCTCTCCGGGAAAGAGGCGAGGTCGTGACGCGCACCAGCAGAGTCGCGACCGTCTTGATCTTGGTCACGGCGTTCGCCGGCTGCCGTGGAAGCGAGCAATCGGCGCCCGACGGCGCCCAGCCCGCGTCAGCCGCGCCGGTGTCGAACGAGCTGCCGCCCATTTCGGTGAAGGCGGACACGCCGAACCTGCTCCTGACGTGGATCGACGAGAAGGGTGACTTTCGGGTCGCCCAGAAGCCGGCCGACGTTCCTGCCGCTTCGCGCTCGCAGGTGCGGGTGGTCCTCACGGATCGTGAAGAGGGCACCGGCAAGCTGATCTACGTCGCGGATCTCGGCTCCACGACCCCCGACGGCAGCTACCGCATCAAGACGATGACGCGAGCCCAGTGGGACGAGCTCGGCGCGTCCCGTCGCAAGACCAGGCTCGAGGCGCTCGCGCCGAGCGCGGTTCCCCCGCCTGCGAGCGCAGAAGCGCCCGGCAAGTCGGCGCAGCCGGCGACGCGCATCACCGCCATCATCTACGGCGCGTCGTGGTGCAAGCCGTGCCACAGCGCCGAGGCTTATCTGAAGGGTCGCGGCGTGAACGTGATCGACAAGGACATCGACGAGAGCGACGCTGCCCGCAGCGAGATGCAGCAGAAGCTCGCGCGCGCCGGGCTCGGCGGAGCATCCATTCCGGTCATCGACGTGATGGGCCAGATTTTGATAGGCTTCGACCCCCGCGCCCTCGATCGCGCGGTCGAGGCGGCTCGAGCCTCGAAACCGCTTTGACTTACTGGCTCTCGGCGGGGGGAGCCGAGTCGCGCGGGCCCGAGAAGAGGCGCTGCGCGAGATCGCGGATGCTCTCGGCGATGCCGATGAGCACGTAGAAGCCGAGCAGCCACACCAGCACGAACTGCGGATTGAAGCGCTGCCAGACGAAGGCGCTCGAGGCGATCACGAACAGCACGAAGAGGACGGTGCCGGTGTCGAGCCTGAGATCCTTGAACGAGCGGAAGCGCACGTTCGAGACCATGAGCAAGCTGAGGCCCACCATCACGATGAACAGGATGATGGTGTTGCTCTCGGAGCCGATGGCGCCGCCCACCGCGTGGTTCGCGAGGACGATGGAGATGAGGATCCCCGAAGCCGGGGGCGTGGGCAGGCCGATGATGTAGTTGCCCGGCTTGACCGGCGCTCCGCTCGAGCTCGAGGAGAGGACATTGAACCGCGCGAGGCGGACGGCTGCGCAGGCGATGTACGCGAACGCGGTGATCAATCCGAGCGTGGGCTCGCGATAAAGGACCCACTTGTAGACGAGCAGCGCGGGCGCCACTCCGAAGGAAATCACGTCGGAGAGGGAGTCGAGCTGGAGGCCGAACGCGCTCTGCGTCTTGGTCATGCGCGCCACCCGACCGTCCATGAGGTCGAACAGCATCGCGAAGATCAAGAGTACCGCTGCACGGTAAATGTCAGCGTCACTGGGCTCGTCCTTCGCGACCAGCCTGATGGCGTTGAAGCCGCAGAAGGTGCTGCCGAGGGTGATCAGGTTCGGCAGGACGAAGAGAGTCTTCCGCAGATCGACTTTGGGTCGGGGTCGCGGTGAACTACGTCTCGGACGGCGGAAGCCCACGGTTTGGGAACCGTATCGTCCGGTCCGGGCTACGTAAAGTAGAGAAGCAACCTCCGACACAACTTGGCCAATCCTCGGAGGCGCCCCTACCATGTGGGTCGGCATGAAAGCCCTCGCTCGCTCCCCGATCGCCCTTTTGGGGCTCTTTACGCTCCTCCCGCTGATTTCCGGTTGCGCGACGAGCTCGGACGCGATCGAGAAAAAGCTCTCGACCTTGCGTGAAGAGATCCAAAAATTACAGAACGAGAACGATCGCGTGAGCGAAAGGCTCGAGGCCATCGAGCTCAGGCAGGCGCGCGACGAGGCCAAGACCTCCGAGGTGAAGACGGCGAAGGAGGAGTCCGGTGTCGTCACCCGCCCGCGGCTCAAAGTCCTGCATCTTTCCCCAGAGGGCGGTCCGGAAGAAGCCCCGTCGGAGCCCGCGTCGGGTCCGGCGGCCCCGGAGGGTGCTCCGCGCATGATGTTGAAGGGGCAGGGCAAAGATCTCGAGCTCCGGCAGGGCGGCGGATGAAGCGCTCCGGCTCGGCCCTCGGAGCCTTCGGCCTCTCGCTGCTCGTGGCGAGCCACGGCCTCGCGCAAGCCCCCGGGCCATCCGATGCGCCTCCGGGGAGCGTCGTGGTCCCGAGCGAGGGCGGCAGTGTCGTGGTCACCCCAGGCTCGACCTCGACGACGACCACCTATCAGCCGATGGGGGTCCCTGCGCCGGGTACGGACATCAATGCCGGCCTGCCGTCGAGCTCTCGCCCCGTCACCGGTGACCAGACCGACACCTTCGACCTCAACACCGGCAGCGGCGGCGGCACTGTTTTCGGAGGCAAGGGCGCCGAGGCGATCCTGCCCACCGATCGCGCGCGCGCCACCCGCATCCCAGACATCCACGTGGTCAAGCGCGGCGATACCCTCTGGGATCTCTGCGACCACTACTACGGCAACCCTTGGCAGTGGCCGCGCATCTGGAGCTACAACTCCCAGGTCGCGAATCCCCACTGGATCTACCCCGGCGATCAGATCCGGATGCGCGATCCTCGGGGTGGCGGAGCCTTCGGGGCTCGTGCGGGCGGTGGCTCCGGTACTGGCGCTGGCGCCGAGAGCGGCTTCGGGCCGGCCGGACTTCAGCATTCGGGCGGCCCCAACGGCCCTGGAGGGCGCCTCGGCAGAGGGGCGGTCTTCCTGCGCGACCAGGGCTTCATCGGCGACCCGGACAAGGACGTCTGGGGCGAAGTGGCGGGTGCCGTCGAAGAGCAGATGCTCCTCGCACAGGGAAACCACGTCTACCTGCTCTTGAAGCAGGGCGCTCCTCTGCCGCGCCAGGGACAAGAGCTCACGCTCTTTCGCACGGTCCGCCAACCGGAGCCCGTGAAGGGAGCGCGGAAGCCGCCCGGTGAGATCGTCGCGGTGCTCGGCACGGTGCGGATCGAGTCGTACGATCCGAAGACGCGCGTCGCGCGCGCGACCATCACCGAATCGCTCGACGTGATCGAGCGCGGCGCGAAGGTCGGGCCGGTGCGCCGGCGCTTCGATGTGGTGCCTCCCGTCGCGAACAAGGCGAAGGTAGAGGCCCGCATCCTGACGAGCCTCTACCCGCACGTGTTCCTGGCGCAGAACCAGGTGGTGTTCCTGGATCGAGGCGCGGAGGACGGGCTCGTTCCCGGCAATCGTCTCTACGTCACGCGCCGCGGCGACCGCTGGCGCGAGTCGCTCAGCACTCGAGCCTCACGCGAGCGCGTGCGCGTTGACTCGACCGGCGTCGCGGAGGTCGACATCACTCCGCTCCCGGGGGATCCGAAGGATTTCCCCGAAGAATCCATCGCGGAGCTTGTCATCCTGCGCGCCGAAAAGTACAGCTCCATCGCGCTCGTCACTCAGTCCCGGCAGGAAGTCGTACCCGGCGACGTCGCCGTTTCACGGATCGGCCGCTGAGCGGCGAGCCGTCCCGGAACGGTACCTGGCGCCGCAGCGGCCCTCGACTGCGTCAGGCCCCGAACGGGGAAATCGGCTACACTCGCGTGCGCCCTCGAGCGTCTGATGGGTAAGAACCGGGTATTTTTTCCGCAGCATGTCCTCGATCGCTGGCTCAACGCCGGTGACGCGGAGCTTTCCGCGAACGAGCTCACCCTCAAGGCAGAGCGCAAGCGTTACAAGCTCGTGGAGGCGGTCCGGGTCATCGCGGAGGTGAGCGGCACCCCTGACCCGTACGACATCACCGGCAAGGTGAAGACGGTGGGGTTCTTGACCGAGCTCGGGGCCGAGCTCCTCGGGGAGTCGATGCTGATCGCCGAGAACGCGTACGAAGTCGTGCCGGGGTGGCTCGGGCAGCCCCTCGCCGACGCGATGCCCGAGACCCGCCCGGAGCCGCGCCAACCGTCGAGCGCGAGCGACGAGCAGCTGCTCGCGAACTTCCTCGCGCGGAAGCTGTGAGCGAGCCATGACCATCCTGACGGGCATCGCCTTCTACCTAGGGGTCATCGCCTACAGCGCCGCAGCGACGCTCTACTTCCTCGAGCTCGCGCGCCGTGAACCCGCTCCGCTCCGCGCGCAATGGGCGCCCCGCGTGCTCGGCGCCGGCGCGCTCCTGCACGCGACGCACATCGTCGTGGCAAGCCTGGTGACCCGAGTCTGCCCGGTCGAGTCCCTGCATTTCGCGCTCAGCCTGAGCGCGCTCGTGGCGGTCGGCGTGTACCTGCTCGTGAACCGGCGCTCCAAGCTCTACGCGATGGGCGCCGTAGTGGCGCCGCTCGCGCTCACCTTCCTGGTCGGCGCGCAGTTCGTCGGTCGTGACCCGAGCTCGGTGCTGCCGTTTTCGCGCACCCTCCTCGTGATGCACATCGCCGCGAACGTGCTCGGCGTCGGGCTCTTCCTGCTGTCCGGCGCGGCCGGGGCTTTCTACCTCGTGCAAGATCGCAGGCTCCGCCGGAAGAAGCTGCTCGGAGCGGGCTCTCGCCTGCCGCCGCTCGACAGCCTGGATCGCTCGAGCCATCGCTTGTTGCTCGCCGGGTTCCCGCTGCTCACGTTCGGCGTCGTGACCGGCGCGGTCTTCACGCAGAAGCTCGGTGAGCTCGGCGGCGCGGAGCTCGCCCGCTCGCTCCTCGGGTACGCCACCTGGGTCTTGCTCGCGTCGGTCCTGGTGCTGCGTAGGCTCGGCGGCTTCGGTGGTCGCCGCGCTGCCTACGGCACCCTCGCCGGCGTCGCGTGCGTGCTCCTCGTGCTCTTGATTTACGTGGTGCACCCGATGGGGGGCGCCCCGTCGTGATCGTCGTCGTCGGTCTCTCGCACAAGAGCGCGCCGATCGAGGTCCGCGAGCGGCTCGCGCTCCCCGCAGACATCGTGCCCGGTTTCCTGCGCGAGCTCACCGACGGCGGCGTGGTGAGCGAGGCGTTGCTGGTCTCCACCTGCAACCGCGTGGAGCTCATCGCGACGGGTCGCGGCGCGGGCAAGCTCGAGTCCGTCGCCCAGGCGTGCCTCGACGCGCTCGTTCGGCGCGCGCCCGGCGCAGACCCGCACCTCTACGCCTATCACGGCACCGCCGCGGTCCGGCACCTCTTCAAGGTCGCGGCCTCGCTCGACTCTCTCGTGCTCGGCGAGCCGCAGATCTTGGGGCAGGTGAAGGACGCCTACGAGCTCGCGCGCGAAACCGGCACGGTGGGCTCGGTGCTCCACCGCACGCTGTCACGCGCCATCCGGACCGCCAAGCGGGTTCGCTCCGAGACCAGCATCGGCAGCGGCCAGGTGAGCGTGCCGAGCGTGGCGGTGGACCTCGCGCGGCAGATCTTCGGCGAGCTCAAGGGCCACCAGGCGCTGCTCGTCGGTTCCGGAGAAATGGCCGAGAACGTGGCGCGGCTGCTCCAAGGGTCGGGCGCGCGCATCCTCGTCATCGGGCGCACCCGCGAGAAGGTCGACGAGCTCGCGCTCGCCGTCGGCGGCGAGGGGCGCGCGTGGTCCGATCTCAAGGCGACGCTCGGCGAGGTGGACGTGGTGATTTCGAGCACGAGCGCGCCGGACTTCGTCGTCACGTACGACGCCGTGGCTCAGGCACGGAAATCTCGCCGTCGGCGCAACCAGTTCTACATCGATCTCGCGGTCCCGCGCGACATCGACCCCGCGATCGAGCGCCTGGACGGCGTGTTCCTCTACAACATCGACGACTTTTCCCGCGTCGTCGCGGACACGCTCAACACCCGCTCGCGCGAGGCGGAGGTCGCCGAGAGCATCATCGACGCCGAGGCGATGAACTACGATCGCTGGGCGGAAGGCGAACTTGCCACGCCGACGATCGTCGCGCTCCGGAACCGCCTGACGGGAGCGTTCAAGTACGAGCTCGATCGCAGCCTGCGAGGCAGGCTGAAGCACCTGTCCTCCGACGAGCGCTCGGCGCTCGACAAGATGGTGGAGGCGGCGGTCAATCGCTTGATGCACCAACCGACGGTGCGGTTGCGCCGTGCCGCCGCGGAGCGGTCGCTCGAGGGCCCGAGCTTCGAGCAGCTCGCGGAGACCATGACAGAGCTCTTTCTCGCCGACGAAAGGCTTGAAGAAGTACCGGTCGAAGACGGCCTGGAGGAGGCGGAGACCGCCGTGCTCGTCGCCGCGAAGACCGGAGGAGCTGCCGGAAGATGACTCGCCTGACCTACGCCACCCGTAAGAGCGCGCTCGCGCTCGCCCAGGCTCGCGCCTTCATGGCGGAGCTCGGCAAGCTCGTCCCCGGGCTCGAGTTCGAGGAGCTCCACGTCGTGACCACCGGGGATCGCGTCCAGGACCGAAGCCTCTCGGAAATCGGGGGGAAGGGCCTGTTCGTGAAGGAGATCGAAGAGGCCCTGCTGGAGAAGCGCGCCGAAATCGCCGTGCACTCGCTGAAAGACGTGCCGCCGGAGCTCGCTCCGGGCCTCGTCATCGGCTGTTTCCCTCGCCGCGCCGATCCCCGAGACGCGCTCGTCTCCCGCTCGGGGCAAAAGCTCGCCGAGCTCCCCCTCGGGAGTCGGGTCGGGACCTCCTCGCTTCGGCGCAAGGTCCAGCTGAAGAGCGCCCGCCCCGATCTCGTGATCAGTGACCTCCGCGGCAACGTGGATACTCGACTGCGAAAGTGTAAAGAGGGCGAGTTCGACGCGATCGTGCTCGCGAGCGCCGGGCTCACTCGCCTCGGCCGCCTGGAAGAAGCGACCGAGATCCTCGACGCGGGCCTGATGCTGCCGGCGGTCGGGCAGGGGGCCCTCGGGATCGAGCTCCGCGCTGACGACGAGGCCACGGCGCGCCTGCTCGAGCCTGCGTCGCATCCGGAAACGAAAATTGCGGTCACGGCCGAGCGCGGCGTGATGACGGCGGTGAGCGGGAACTGCCAGACGCCGGTCGCGGCGTACGCCATTCGAGACCAGGGCGAGCTCTGGCTACGCGGCATGCTGGCCGAGCCCGACGGGAGCCGCGTCCGAACCCGGGAGCTTCGGCTCGGCTGGCCGAGCTCGGAGGCGGAGGCCGAGAGAGCCGGCCTCGAGCTCGGGGCGATGCTGACGAAGAGCTGAACGCTCTTACGACTTCCCTCTTTCGCCCGGCGGGCCTGGTGGTAGAGTCCGCGGCATGTTTTTGGGTAGTTTTCGCAGGCTACTGGTTCTTTCGATGATCACGCTCCCGCTCTCGCTCGGCGTCGCGGGCTGTGGCGGCGGCTCCGGCGAGCCGAAGGTCGCCAACGTGAAGGCCGGCTCGATGCCCGACGGGCACGAGTGGCAGGGCGTCTACTACAGCCAGCACTACGGCGAGCTGCACCTCCAGTCGGACGGCGACTCGGCGAACGGCGCCTGGAAGACGCCGATGGGCAGCTTCGGCGAGATGCACGGCAAGATCGAGGGCAACCTCCTCCGCTACGAGTGGAAGGAGCGCCGGAT
>JAEZYO010000095.1 GCA_023419055.1 Pseudomonadota bacterium
TATCGAAGTGGACCTGTAAGGAGCCGCGCAGTAGCCCCCTTCCCGTGTTCCGTGGACAGCCGGTTCGGCCAAGCGGCCGCGGGAAGCAATCGTCGCAGCTCCGTCCTGCATCGAGCCGGTTCTATGCTAGATGGATGCAGGCCCTATGTACTTTTCCGCCGGTGAGCTGCATCGCTTCGAGCTCGGTCGAGCGAGTCTCGCGCCGGCCTCGGGAGTGACGCCCTTCGAAGGAGAAAGTACGCTGCGTCGGCATTCGGAGGCGCGCGTCGTCCCTGTCGGTCCTGAAGGGCGTCCAGCCATCGCATGAACAGCGCACGACAGGTTCCCTTTCGCGGTGAGCTCGCGTCGACCCCCATTTCGGAGGTGCTTCGATCGCTCGAGGTGCAGGGCGCGAGCGGGCGCGTGCATTTCGACACCGAGATCGGCGGCGCGGAGGTTTTCCTCATCGCCGGCAAGATCGTGGACGCGTCGGTGCTCGGCCTCACGGGTCGCCCGGCGCTGTTTCGTTTGGTGAGCCTGTCCGAAGGGACGTTCGAGCTCGTACCGGAGCCTGTCGACGCCAAGCCCCCGCTCACCGAAAGCGTGGCTCACCTGCTCGCGGACCACGAGGGGCGCATGGCCGAGTGGCGCAGCTTGATCGAGCGCGCGCCGCCGATGTCGACGAAGCTCCTCATGACGCCGGCGGGGCTCGACGCGGTCAACACGCAGACGCTCTTGCCGCAAGAGCGCACGATCTTCGCGCTCATCGACGGGCAACGCACCTTGAGCGAGGTGCTCGACGAGTGCGGGCTCGACGCCGTCGACGCGCTCGGCATCCTCGTCTTTTCGATCGACAACGGGCTCGTCAAAACCATCTCCCCCCAGGTCTCGCTGTTCCCGCTGCCGCCTTCGGCGAGCGCGGGCGACGCGCCGAAGGTCGAGATCCCCAAAGCTCCCCCTGGCTTCGGGCGCAAGACCGTGATGGGCCTCGGCTTCGGTGAGTTCGAGCCGGTCCCCGCCAAGGCAGCCGTCCGGCGCATCATCAACGTGGACGCGCCGCAGTCGGGGCAGCCTCTCGAGGGCGGGATCGGCACCGTGAAGACGGAAGCAATGCCCGTCGCGGTGATGCCGCCGGCTCGAGTCGAAGAGCCGTCCGGCGACGCGCCACCGAAGAGCCGCGGCCCGTTCGTCGGGCGCTACGAGGTGCTGTTCCGGATCGGGTTCGGCGGGATGGGCTCGGTGTACCTCGCCCGCTTGAACTCCGAAGGCGGCTTCAAGCGCCTGTTCGCGCTCAAGCTCCTCAGGAATCACCTCACGCGTGACAGCGCCGCGGCGAAGCGCTTCTTCGAAGAGGCGCGGCTCGCGGGGCAGATCCACCACCCGAACGTGGTGAGCGTGGTCGACGCCGGGCTCCACGGCTCCGAGCCGTACCTGGTGATGGAGTACGTGGAGGGCGGGAGCCTGAAGCAGCTCCTCACCGCGCACGAAAAGACGCGACCGCCCGAGCTGATCGTGCCGATCGCGCTCGACGCGCTCGCCGGTCTGCACGCGGCGCACACCCTCTTGAGTGAAGACGGCGTGCCGCTCGAGCTCGTGCACTGCGACGTCTCGCCCGAGAACCTCCTGGTCGGCATCGACGGCATCTGCCGGTTGACCGACTTCGGCGTCGCGCGCCACGGCGAGGTCGGCCGCGGTCCCCAGAAGGTGACGCACGGCAAGCCGTCTTACCTGGCGCCCGAGCAGGTGCTCGGCGGAAAGGTGGACGCGCGCTCGGACGTGTTCGCGATGGGCGTGGTGCTCTACAACGCGCTCACCGGCATCAAGCTCTTCGAAGGGTCGCGTCCCGAGGAGACGCTCCAGCGCGTCGTCAATCAGCGCATCGAGCTGCCGAGCACCGTGGGCCTCCGTCCGCCGCCCTGCTTCGACTTCGTGTGCATGAAGGCGCTCGAGCGCGATCCCGACCGCCGCTTCGCGAGCGCCGAGGACATGATGATCGAGCTCCGGCGCATCGCCCTCCGAGAGCAGATGCTCTCTCCGCCGAGCGCCATCGCCGGCTGGGTTCGCGAGTCCGTCGGGCATTCGCTCGCCCAACGCCGCCTCGCGGTGCTCGACGCGTCGAGAAAGGCTCCCCCTCGCCTGCACCCCAGCATGCCCCCGCAAGGCTCACCGGTCGTTGGGGGTTCCCCCGCGGAGGCGCCGCCTGCGGCCGGCCCCCTGCCGCGGAGCGATCCCCCGAGCGCTCCGGGCTTCCGGGATCCGGGCCTGTCCCAGACCATCGCGCTACCGCCCCCCTCCCCGGGCCGGCGCTACGCGCTCATTCTCGCGTCGGTGCTGGCGCTCTGCGCGGTGCTGGCGACGCTGATCTGGCCCGGAGTGGTATCCCGCTTGTTTCGCCTGAACATCGAGGGCACGGTCTCGACGGACCTGCCAGACGCGGGCGTCACCAACGGAGATGCAGGCCTGCCCGTGTTGAGTCAGGATGCAGGGCTCGGCGTCCCCTCGGCCGCCCCGGCCGCGAGCGGGGCAAACTCAAGTAGCGCGGCGCATGCAAGACCCTGACGATTCCAAGTCTTCCTCCCCACCAGAGCGCTCCGGCGAGGTGGATGCGCTGGCGCTCCGCAGCGAATCTCGCGCTTGCCTGGTCGTGGTCAGCGGCAAGCACCCGGGCCGGATCTTTCCGCTCACCGACATCGAGAACATCATCGGGCGCGCGCGCGAAGCGCAGGTCCAGGTCCAGGACAAGGCGATCTCCGGCAAGCACGCGAAGATCGTCGTCCAGGCGGACGGCAACTACCTCGTCGACCTCGGCTCCACCAACGGCACGTACCTGAACGGCGCGCGCATCGGCGCGAACCAGCCGAGGCTCCTCTCCTTCAACGACAGCGTGCAGGTCGCGGAAACCGTCTTCGCTTACCTGCCCTCGCACACGTCCGAGCGGGAGGACATGACCGAGCAACTCGTGAGGGTTGCGCCGCAGCTCCCGGGCTCGACGGGGCTCCAGCTGCCGGATCCGCAGATCATCGCTCAACTGCTGCAGACGAGCGCGATCCCGCTCGGCGTCGAGCCGCCGCCGCCCACGCTCGCGGAGCAAATCGAGAAGCTGCTCGGACACGTGAGGCTCGGCCTCACCATCCTGCGCCGCAACTGGGTCCCGCTGTTCTCGTCGATCGCCCTCTGTGCGCTCGCCGGCAACGCGAGCGCCATCTTGCGCCCGCCGCCGAGCGAAGCGACGTTCTCCATCCGCATCACCCCGAGCACCACGGACGACTCGGCGCGGAACGACCCGAAAAACCAGCGTTTTTACACCGCGATCGAGCAGAATTTCATGAGCGCCGGGCTCGTGGATCGCACGCTGAAGGACATGCCCGCGAAGTTCAAGCGGGACACGCCGGCGGTCATCGCGCAGACCCAGCTCAAGTTCGACAGCGTCGCGTACATGACCTACGAGGCCACGTACACCGACGCGGATCCGGACTACGCGGTCGAGTTCGTGCGCCGTCACTTGAAGTCGTTCCTCGACTTCGAGCTCAACCGTACCCTGAAGGTGCGGCAGACGGAGCTCGAGTTCCTGACGGGTCGCTTGAACGATCGCGAAGCCGAGCTTCAGCGCACCGAGTCGCTCTTGAAGGAGTTCAAGAGCAAGCACCAGGATTCGCTGCCCGAGCTCACTCCCGGCCACCTCGCGTCCCGGGAGACGCTGCTGCAGCGCAAGGCCGACCTCAGCGCCGAGCTCGCTCGCACCAACATGGAGCTCCAGGAGGCGCGCAGGCGTCAACGCGAGAACGCGCCGCGCTTGACCGCGAAGGTGCAGGCGGCGGCGCCCTACCAGACCTCGATCGTGGACACGAAGCGCAAGCTGAGCGAAGCGCGCGCCAAGGGGCTCGGTCCAGATCACCCGGAGATCGTGAGCCTCGAGAAGCAGCTCGCTGACCTGGAGCGCCTGGCCGAGGCCGCCCGCCAGACCGAGGCCACGCCCCTCGAGTTCGGCGCCGATCCTGCCGTGCAGGCGCTCAACAATCGAGTGGGCGATCTCGAGGTCGCGTCCAAGGGCGCGGGGGCCGCGTTGGGCGAGATCTCGAGCATGTTGAAGCGCCTGGACAACCTGGTGTCCGCGGCGCCCGAGGTGGAGGCACAGTACGCGGAGCTCACTCGCTCGTACGCGGCGAGCAAGGAGCAGTTCAACAAGCTGTTCGCCCAGGTGCGCGAGAGCCAGCTGAAGTTCGAGCTCGAGCGCACCTCCGCGCTCGCTCGCTACGAAGTCATCTCACCGCCCGCCTCGTCCGGCGTTCCCCTCCGGAAAGCGCTCGTGAAGCGGACGCTCATGGGCGTCGGCGCCGGCCTCTTCGTGGGCCTCATCATCGTCGCCGTCCGGGAGCTCCGGCGCTTGCTCCGGACCAACCGTACGCGCGTGACGGCGATCGTGCCGGTGACCGCGGCCGGCAAGACGGGCCAGATCTACCGCAGCTGATTGCCGGAAGAGAGAGCGCGCGGCACCGGCTGACCCTGCCGCGCTCGGAGGTTCGCCTGCTGCAAGAGCGCGAGCGCGCGCTGCAGCTTCGCGACGTCGGGACGCACGGCGGGCTGGCTCGACATGCCTTGCGAGAGCCCCATCAGGGCGCCGGCCAGGAAGAACGGGATCTGGTTGAAGAAGCCGTTCGGCAGGAGGTCGAGCGTGTAGAACGTGGAGAGCAAGGCCACGCCCGCGAGCAGCGGCTGATCTTGAGGGCTGAGCTTGCCGACACGCCTGAGCGCAGCGATCACCGGATAGAGCAGCGAGCCGAACGTGACGATGAAGCCGATGATCCCGCTGCGGCTCAGCACCGAGACCACGCCGCCGTCCACGACCGAGATGTCCTCGCCGTTCGCGGGGTCGAAGACGTGGCCGCGTGAGAAGCCGCCCCAGCCGAAGAGCGGCCGATCCAGCATCTTGTTGATCAGGTCGTCTTCGTTCGAGAACCGGAACTCGAGCGATCGCGCGCGGTCTTGCTCGATCGAGGCCGCCCACTCGACCAGCTGCTCCCTCGGGAAGATGCCGGTCGCGCGCAGCAACGGGTAGAAGCCGGCGATGCAGGCCAGGAAGACGGCGATGCGGATTTGCGTCTTCGGCTTCAAAAACCAGGCAAACGGGATGGCCGCGCAGCCGTAGATGAACGCGCCCATGCTCTTGATGGTGGCGAGGATGCTGACCTGGATGAGCGGCGGGACCATGCGCGGCAGCTTCAGGTACTTGATCTTCGCCTTCGCGAGCGTGATGGTCGCGATCACGCTCGTGAGCACCAGCATGGCCACCGCGAGGCCGTGCGCCATGAACACCATCGGGCGGAAGCCTCCCTCGCGCCGCGTCTGGCTGAAGTCGTGCTGGTGGAAGCCGTACACCCAGGCGTGGAACTGCGGGCTCATCCTCATCTCGATGACGATGAACGGCGTGTAGATGAGCCCGGCTATCGCGAGCGCCTTGAGCAACGTCTTGCAGTCGTCCGTCGTGCGGAAGAGCGTGCGCGCGACCAGGAAAGGGATGACCGGCAAGAGGAAGAGGCGGATCCCTTCGGAGAGGATGTCCGAGGGCGCCATTCCCGGCAGGCTGGTCGGGCCGTACTGGAGCGGGTCCGTGTTGGTGAGCGCGGTTCCAGCCGCGCAAAGGACGAGCCCGAGCACGAGGATGTCGAGCCCGGTGCCCATCCGCGCCGCCTTGATCTGGTCGCGTGCCGTGAAGAACACGCAAATGAAGATCATCAGGTTCGGCAGCGACTCCTTGTCGAGCGGCGGCACGAGCGGCGCGTCGAAATTGACGAGCATCGGCCCGAACATCACGGAACCGAGGTACACGACGAGCGTGGCGACGACGGGCCGGAGGGTGGCAAACGCAGTGATCGTGAGCGGCACGATCAGCAGCAGGGTAAGGTACGCGAAGGATCCTGCGTTGTGCGCCAAGGCCTAGACCTACCGAACTTTCTCCCCCACCGAGCGCGCGGCGGCAAGGCCTGGCCGACGTGCGAAAGTTAACCGGCGCGAAACGGGCTCGTCCGCGGTCGCCCTCTCACCTTGACCGCCTGCTCGGCCTCGGCTTCACTCTCCCCTGAGCGAGCAAATGTCGGGGGGGGGGGGGGGGGCGCGGGGGCGGGGGGGGGG
>JAEZYO010000133.1 GCA_023419055.1 Pseudomonadota bacterium
AGCGAATCGGCGAATCTGTCCCAGCGCTCTCGGCGCAAGTTCTCGGAGTCGCAACGCGAGAGCCTGCGTGGGTCAGTACGAACATCCGAATCTGTCCCAGAAGCGTTTACCGAGAGCGTTCGCAGGCGGCGCCGCACACGGAGCAACGGCCGCGTCGAAGACGCGGCCTTCTTTCTTTCCATCCCTCGTCCTACGTAGCTCTTCAGGTCCCTGTTCGATACCGAGGTAACTCTCGAGGTTGACGTTCGTATCGCCGGTTCCAGGACGTTGTTTTTGGTCGGCGACGCCTTCGGCTATCGCCTCCCGCGAGCTGGAGCAAATACGCGGAACCAAAGGTTCCGATCGACACCAACCCACCGCGGAAACAAGAACCCCGATCACTCGGTCGTTGGCTCTGCAAATCCGCAGGCGACGAGCAGCGCACGCTCGGCTTCTGGCCAGCGTGCCGCATCTAGGCGAGCGGTCACCGCGCCGAGGCGATCACGTCGAGCGAGCGAAACGTGATCGAAGTTGAGCGCACACGTCGCCGGTACGCCGTCGTCGGTCGTCAAGAGGACCTCGGTGCTGATCCCGCGAACGGTGCGCGTCGCAGGCGCCACGATGAGCTCGTTCAGGGCATCAATGACAGCGTCGCGTGTCAGTACGAGGACGGGGCGACGCTTGTCAGGGGCGGCCCGGGCGACGAACGGCGCCCTCTGTGGCCCGCTGGCGAACCGACTGGGCGGGCTCGGCGTGGGCGCGGTCGCGGGCCTGTTGATCGCCGGGGGCGCTGTCCCGGCGGAAGGTGCGCAATGCGAGAGCTCGACCTTTCGGACGGTTCGACAGTCACGCGCGGAGAAGCTCCAGGAGCTCGCCAGCCAGTCGCGCCTCCTCGTCGTCTTCGGGACCACGGTGGAGGCGTTCCACATCGCCTGACAGGCTCGCCACCGCCTCCTGCACCATCGCCTTGAGCGAGCGCAGCCCCGCAACCGAGTCCACCTCCTCGTGCTCGAGGTCGGGACCGAACGGTCCGACGAGGTCGATCAACACGTCGAGCGTGCGCAGGCGCGCCACGAGTTCTGGGCCACGCAGGATTTCACCGAAGAACGGGATGGCTGGAAGCACCACAGGGAAGTACGTGCCCGCGTGGTTGTTGCCGAGGGCGTAGAGCATGCGGTTGTACGCGCGCTGCCGATCGAGGTCGGCCCCATCGGCGAGCGCGCGAATCGCCGAGGGCACCTCGTCAACCGCGTTCCACGTGGGTTGCGCGTAGTGGGACCAATGTATCTGGTCGAGACCATGCAGCATCACGTTCATGGTGTCTCCGGCTCGCTCTCGCGTACGCAGCTCAGGATGTAGTGCCCATGACCGTCGTCGTCGTGCCACGCGTCGGTCGCCGATGCCGCGCTGAACGCTTCCTTGGTGTCGTCGCGTTCGCGGATCCGCGTGCCGTCGGGAAGCCTGCCTTCGCGCCACGGCGTTGTCTCGAGCTGGATCTCACGGATGAGCCACCGGTACGAGAGCGGCGGCATGCCCGGCGTTTTGTAGAGCCCCTCGAAGTAGAAGAACGGGTCGATGCCCAGATACACCTCGCCTTCGACGAACCCACCGAGCTGCGTGCCATGGGGCGGGCGCTCGCGAAACGCCATGAACGCGCCAGCGTCGATCACCCACACGGCTTTGGCCACGAAGGCAACGCATGCGCGAACGTGGTAGCGCGAAGCGCCCAGATGCTTGGCCGTCGGCGGCCCCTCAGCGGCGGCGCGCAGCTCCTCCAGCGCGTTGAACTCCAGCGCGAACTTCGTGCGCTGCCCGACGCTAAAGTCGCCGTAGTTGCCGTCTTGGATGATCCAAGAGGACAGGCCTATGTGAATCGGTGGCTCGTCGGCGCTCGACAAGGGTACCCTTATCGCACACGAGGACTGGAGATGACGACCCGTCATTGGATTCGGATCAGGGCCCTGTCCAAGTTCTGCGGCCCCGCGAGCGTGGGCACGGTCGAAGCGATCACCGTTCTGCGCAACGTCCTGAATCTGAGCCTCGCGCAGGCGAAGGCCGTCATCGACACCGCAGTCTTCGACGGCCAGGTCGCGCGGATCCTGGCCGAGACCGAGGAGCAGGCGCGCACCGTCGCGCGACAGGTTGCTGAGAGCGCCCCTGGCATCCTGAGCACTGGACTGAACCGCAGCAGCGCGTGGATGACCTGATCCTCGTCATCCCGAGCAAGACCGATTCCGAGCGTGATGCCGTCGCTGAGGCCTGGAAGCTCGCGGGAGGCTCCGTCGAACGTCTCGACCGCTTCTGGGACCCACCGCCCTTACCGCGTGCAAGGTCTTCCATGTTCGTTCTCTCCTCCTGAAGGTACGTGAGTCGACTATCATGCAGAACTTGTCATTTGTTCTTAGCTATCACTAGGAGTTATAGTTGTGCAGTGAACACGACTGGCTGTTCTCGTTCGTGGTCTTTGCCGACCACTCTGAACTTCACGCGCGCGGTCGAGGCGCTGCACATCACGCAGCCGGCACTGCACGCACAGATCCGCAAGCTCTCGGAGGACGTCGGCGCGACCCTTTACAGGCGCGACGGTCGATCCTTGGTGCTCTCCGCAGAAGGTCGGCGGCGCTCATCGAGGCGGCAGTTGTCAAGCAGTACTTAACCAGCGCCGCCGACGGCAAGACCTACGACACCAAGCACTACAACCTCGCGGCCATCATCGCCGTCGGCTACAAGGTCACGCCGCGCAGGGGAAAGAAGTCATGACGCCTCCCTCTCAGACCGACGACGCTAGCGCCCTCGCGGAGCTCGAGGCGTCCGCACGCGCCGAGGTCGTCCTCCCGGCCGATGCCCATGTGATCGGCGAGCCCGTCACGGTCACGCAGCTCCGCTCCTCGGGGGGCGCGCGCGCTGGCCTCCTCGCGACTTGCAAGCGCGGCGACGCCACGTACGAGCTGAGTCTCGCGGACGTAGTGTTTCCAGTCGCGAGTGCCGGCGCCTCCCTCGTCGCGCGCTACCGCAGCTGGCTCGGCCTGGCACCGTTCGTGGCGACGGCGATCGACGTGGCGCGTCCGCACAAGGTCGAGGACGACGACATCGTCATCGGCAAGCCCGTCGACCTCCTCGTGCTCGCCTGCAAGTCGAATGCGCTGCGCTGCCGCCTCCTCGGCTCAGGCCGCGAGGTCACGCTCCGTACGGCGGTGCGCGACGAGATCGCTGGCTCGATCGTCACCGTGACTCCGAAGAAGCAGTGGACGCACGCGCGGCATCCGTACCTCTCGGGCGAGGTGTCGGCGGTGCGGATCGACGCATCCGCGCTCGGACTCGTGCCACTCGCGCTGCACCGTGAGGATGCGCCGCATGACACCGGAGGTCGCGGCGCTCCTGGTAGGGGCCGGCCCACGTACCGGCTGGCGGCCACGCCCGCAGGTGGCGACCTCGGCACGGAGCTCCTCATCGAAGCGCAGGACTGCATCGATGCACGTGACTACGCCGAGGCCGACGAGCTGCTGCACAAGGTGCTCGCGCTCGACCTGCGCCACCTCGACGCGCACGTGCTGCTCGGCGAGCGCAACCTCTCTACGTGGGCAACGCAGGCCCTCCATCACTTCGAGCTGGGCGTAGCCGTCGGCTCGCTCTCCGTGGGCGAGGACTTCGACGGTGTGCTGCCGTGGGGATTCGTGGACAATCGCCCGTTTCTCCGCTGCCTGCACGGCCTCTCGCGTGCGCTCCTGCGCTGCGATCGACGCGAGGACGCAGCCGCGGCGTTGCGACGCCTCCTTCGCCTCGATCCCGCGGACCCTCTGGGGGCCGGCGCGTCGCTGGCCGCGATCGAGGCGGGGAAGACGTGGCGCGAGCTGGAGACGGCGCAGTGAGCGAGTACCAGTGCTACGAGTTCGTCGCGCTCGATCGACCCCTGACGGCGAAGCAGATGGCCGAGCTGCGGGCGATCTCGACGCGTGCGGAGATCTCGCCCACGCGGTTCTGGAACGAGTACCAGTGGGGCGACCTCAAGGCCGACCCCAGGAAGCTCATGGAGCGCTACTTCGATGCGTACCTCTACTTCGCGAACTGGGGCACGCACCGGCTCATGCTGCGTATCCCTAAGGCGCGCGTCGACCCGAAGGCGCTCGAGCCGTACTTCGTCGGCAGGCACGCGGTGCGTCTCACCAGCACGGGGGAGTGTGTGCTGCTCGACCTCGGCAGCGACACCGAGGAACCCGAGTACGGCGAGCGGAGCCAGGGCTCGCTCACCGCGCTGTCTCCGTTACGGGCCGAGCTCATGCGCGGCGACTTACGTCCGGCGTACTTGGCGTGGCTGCTCGCGGTGGCCGCGGACGAGCTCGACGACGACGACGAGGAACCGCCGGTGCCCGCCGGGCTCGGTGAGCTGACCGCTGCGCAGGAGGCGATGGTCGAGTTCCTGCGCATCGACGTCGACCTCGTCT
>JAEZYO010000191.1 GCA_023419055.1 Pseudomonadota bacterium
ACCGGAGCCTCGGTAGGTAGGCCAGGGGGCCCAATGGCGCCCTGAAAAAAGTGAGGCCGCTTGTCGATCGGCACCTGAGTCGTTTGACGTGTCGATAGAAGCTAGGAGACGACCCATGAAATTCCTGATGACGTACGAATCGGTTCCGAACGCCGCCCCGCCCACCCCGGAGCAGATGGCCGCGATCGGTAAGTACACCCAAGAGATGATCGCGAGCGGCGTCGTGATCATGACCGGTGGGTTGGTGCGGCCGACCAAGGGCACGAAGATCAGCTATCAGGCGGGCAAATTCAGCGTGACTGACGGCCCATTCCCCGAGACGAAGGAGCTCATCGACGGCTTTGCCCTGATCAACGCCGACTCGAAGGAGGAGGCCATCGAGCACGCTCGCCGCTTCATGGAGTTGGCGGGCGAGGGCAGGGGGGAAATCCTGCAAGTTTTCGACCCAGGGCCGCCGCCCGGGCGCTGAAGCTCGGCGGCCCCGTGGCTTGCCACGGAGAGCCAAAGTGCTGTGATCGGAGGCCGTGGACGCCTCTGACACCCATCGAGCGATCAACGCGGTCTGGAGGATCGAGTCGCCGAAGCTCATCGCCGCGCTCTCGCGCTTGGTGCGTGACGTCGGGCTCGCCGAAGAGCTGGCGCAAGACGCGCTCGTGGCCGCGCTCGAACAATGGCCGGAGTCGGGCGTCCCGGACAACCCGGGCGCCTGGCTCATGGCGACGGCCAAACACCGCGCCATCAACACGCTGCGTCGCGGCAAAATGCAGGTTCGTCAGCATGAGGTGCTGGGGCGCGAGCTCGAAGCCGCGACCGCCTTGGAGCGGGTGGAGAAGGAGCTCGAGGACGTGATCGACGACGACGTCGGCGACGATCTCCTGCGCTTGATCTTCACGTCGTGCCACCCTGTGCTGGCGATGGAGGCTCGCGTCGCCCTCACGCTGCGGCTGCTCGGCGGCCTCACGACCGAGGAGCTGGCGCGGGCGTTCCTGGTACCGGAGCCGACCATGGCGCAGCGCCTCGTGCGGGCGAAGCGCACGCTCAGCGAAAAACAGGTGCCGTTCGAGGTGCCGAAAGGGGAGGAGCTCGGCACGCGTCTCGGCTCGGTGCTCGAGGTCATCTACCTGATCTTCAACGAAGGTTACTCCGCGACGGCGGGTGACGACGTCATGCGCCCGGAGCTGTGTGAGGATGCGCTTCGCCTGGGGCGGATCCTGGCGGGCCTCGCGCCTTCCGAGCCGGAGGTGCATGGCCTGCTGGCGCTGATGGAGATCAACGCGTCGCGCTCCGCCGCGCGCACGTCCCCCGCGGGCGAGCCAGTCTTGCTGCTCGAGCAGGATCGCTCGCGCTGGGATCAGGCGGCGATCCGGCGTGGGCTGTCCGCGCTCACTCGCGCCGAAGAGCTCGGTGACGCGCGCGGCTACTACACCTTGCAAGCCGCGATCACCGCGTGTCACGCCCGGGCGCTCACGCCGGAGGAGACCGACTGGGCGCGCATCGCGTCGCTCTACGGGGAGCTCGCGGCGCTCACGCGCTCACCCGTCGTGGAGCTGAACCGCGCGGTCGCGGTGTCCATGGCGGAGGGGCCCGCCGCTGGTCTCGCGCTCGTCGACGCGCTCGGCGACGACCCCAAGCTCGCGAGCTACCACCTGCTCCCGAGCGCGCGCGGAGACTTACTGGAAAAGCTCGGCCGGTACGCCGAGGCGCGCGCCGAGTTCGAGCGCGCCGCCGCGCTCACGCAGAACGCGAGGCAGCGCGAGCGGTTGCTCGAGCGTGCCCGCGCCAACGACCGGTAGGCTCGCTGGCCGAGCTTCGGGTGGGCCGAGCGAAAAAAAGATCGAGGAGGCTGTCGATCTCGGGAGGGCTCGTTTGTCGCCTGGATGAAGGCGCGGTTCGGCAACCGAATCCGCCGTTCAGAAAGGTCGAAACGAGTCATGGAAGCCACTATCGCCCGAACGGAATCCGTCGCCCCGTCCAGCAACCCCTCGAGCTCGCGCGTCCTCGCAGGGCGCATCGTCTCCGCCCTACCGGTTCTCTTCCTGGCGTTCGACACCGTCATCAAGCTCGTGAAGATCGAGCCGGTGGTCGAGTCGTTCAAGGAGCTCGGCTACCCGGTGAGCCTGGCCCGGGGCATCGGTCTCCTCGAGCTCGTGTGCCTGTTGGTCTACCTGGTGCCTCGCACCGCGCCGATCGGGGCGGTGCTTCTGACCGGCTACCTCGGCGGAGCCGTCGCGACACACGTGCGGGTAGAGTCCCCCCTCCTGAGCCACGCGCTGTTCCCGCTCTACGTCGGAGCGCTGCTCTGGCTCGGACTCTACCTCCGCGATAGGCGGGTGCGCGCCTTCCTCGGCGGATCAGACGCCGCGTAGCATCACGTCCGCGAGCACCTTGCTGAACGCTGCCGGATCCGGGACCTGTCCGGATTCGGCGAGGTGCGCCTGGCCGAGCAGGAGATCGGCGTAGAGCTTGAGACGCGGGTCGTTCTGGTTCTCGCGGAAGACGCTCTGCAGCTTCTCGACCAGCGGGTGCCCCGGGTTGAGCTCCAAGATCCGCTTCACCTTCTCGGGCTTCTGACCGAGCTGCTCGAGCATGCGCTGCATGCGCGGCGTGAGATCGTGCTCGTCGCCCACCAGGCAGGCCGCCGAAGAGGTCAGGCGGTTCGAGAGTCGCACTTCCTTGATCTCTTCCTGGAGGTGCACGCGGAAATTCGCGAGCAGATCGCCGAACTCCTTCGATTTCTCTTCGAGCGCCTCGTTCTCTTTCTTCCGCTCCTCTTCCGAGCCGAGCTTGATCTCGCCGCGGCCGATCGAGACGAGCGTCTTGTCCTTGTAGCGCGGCGCTTGATCGAGCCAGAGCTCGTCGATGGGGTCCGAGAAGAGCAGCACCTCGTAGCCCTTGGCGACGAAGTTCTCGAGCAGCGGCGACTTTTGGACGGTGTCCTTCGAGGCGCCCGTCAAGAAGTAGATCGACTCCTGACCCTCCTTCATTCGACCCACGTACTCCTCGAGCGACGTGAGCTCGGTCGTGCTCTTCGTCGAGCCGGCCATCAAGAGGTCCAGGATCTTGTCTTTGTCCGGAGTGTCGTAGCCGATGAGACCTTCCTTGAGGACCGGCCCGAACTCCGCCCAGAACCCGAGGTACTCGTCCTTCTTCTCGCGCCTCATCTCGTCGAGCGTGGAGAGCACCTTCTTCACGAGCTGCTTCCGGATAATCTGAATTTGGCGGTCCTTCTGCAGGATCTCGCGCGAGACGTTGAGCGAGAGGTCGTGCGCGTCGACCACGCCCTTGATGAAGCGCAGATTCGAGGGCAAAAGGTCCTTGCACTCGTCCATCACGAACACGCGCTTGACGTAGAGCTGGACGCCGCGCTTCATCTCCGGGCTGTAGAGATCGAACGGCGCCTTGGTCGGAAGGTAGAGGAGCGCGTAGGCCTCGATCGTGCCTTCCATGCGGACGGGCAGCGTGCGGAGCGGCTCGTTCCAATCGTGGGAGATGTGCTTGTAGAACTCGCGATACTCCTCGTCAGAGACCTCGCCCTTCGGCCGATCCCAGATGGCCTTCATCGAGTTCAGCGTGCGGTCTTCGAGGACCTTCGCGTCGGGCGACTTCTCGTCCTTCCTCCACACGCCCATGCGGATCGGGTAGGCGACGAAATCGGAGTAGTGCTTGACGATCTCGCGAAGCACCGACTCGCTCGTGTAGTCGCGCAGCCCCTGCTCCTTGTCCTCCGGCTTGAGCGAGAGCGTGATGGTGGTCCCGGGACCGACTCGCTCTCCTTCGACGATGGTGTAGGAGCCGTCCCCGGTCGATTCCCAGATGGTGGCGCTCTGCTCCCCGGCGTGGCGCGTGACCACGGTGACCTTGTCCGCCACCATGAACGCCGAATAGAAGCCGACGCCGAACTGGCCGATGAGCTCGGGCGGGACCTCGCTCTTCTGCGCGGCCTTCACGTTGCTCAAGAACTCCTTGGTCCCGCTCTTGGCGATGGTGCCGATGTTCTTGATCACCTCGGCGCGCGTCATGCCGATGCCGTTGTCGCTGATCGACAGCGTGCGCTTCTCGGCGTCCGCCTCGAGGCGGATCTCGAGCTCGTTCCCGGCGCCGAGCTCGGCGCGCGTGAGCCGCTCGAAGCGCAGTTTGTCGAGCGCATCCGACGCGTTCGAGATGAGCTCTCGCAGGAAGACGTCCTTGTTCGAGTAGAGCGAGTGGACCATCAGGTCCAACAGCTGCTTGACCTCTGCTTGAAACTCGTGGCGTTCGACCGTTTGAGTCATGTCGGTATCCTCGTCGCGCCCCCCGCACCGGGGTCGGCGCGGCGATGGCGTAGCGCATCGGGCGCCGAGCCTCAACGCGGGTCTCGCGCAGCGCTAGGTGCGCACGAAGTCCGCGAGCTCGCCGAACGTCGGGCCCGTCGCGTCGGGCGGAGGCGAAAGGGCTTCAGCGGGAACCCCGAGCCGATTGACCCAGAAGGTCGGAAAACCGAACCACTTCGCTCCGGCCGCGTCCCAGCCGCCGAACGCGGCGAAGGCGACCTCGCTCCGCCGAAGACCGAGCGTCGACGGGCCGAGCGCATAGGCTTCCGGGCTCGGCTTGAAGGCCCGAGCGGGGTCGGTCGAGATCAGCGCGGCGAAAAGATCGGTCAATCCGGCCCGGGCGACCAGCGCCTCGAGCATGGGCGGCGTGTAGTTCGAAAGCGGCGCGAGCTTCAGCCCTTCGCCCTTCCAGCGTTCGAGCGAAGCGCGCGTGTCCGGCCAGGGTTCGAGCATCGAATAGGCTCCGACCAGGGTTCGGCGTTCGGCCTCCGAGAGGGTGATTCCACGAGCCCTTGCGGCGTAGACCAGCGCCTCTTCGGTCACGACGTCGAACGGCGCGTACTGGCGCGCCGCGCCGCGTAACCACGAGTACTCGAACTGGCGCGTGCGCCACTCGGCGCAGAGCTCGGTCGCCTGGTCTGGGACGACCGACGCCGCCACGCGCACGACCGAGCGGGGATCGAAGAGCGTGAAGAGGTCGAAACAGACGGCCCGGATTCTCGAGCCGCGGGCAGGCGAGGAGAGGGTGGCGGTTCGAGGAGCGCAGGCGGTGACCAGGCCCCCGGCGAAGGCGCGCAAGAAATCGCGTCGAGTCATGCGCCGAGCATGCTCGTCCGATCCGCGTCGTGTCGACGCGTGACTTCGCAG
>JAEZYO010000304.1 GCA_023419055.1 Pseudomonadota bacterium
CCGCTACAATCGGCGGTGCTTCAACGACGGCTACCACATCCTGCACCACGTGAAGCCGCGCTGCCATTGGACGGAGCACCCGGTCGAGTTCGAGCGCGCGCTCGCCGAGTACGGCGCTCGCGACGCCATCGTCTTCGACGGCATCGACTACTTTCAGGTGTGGGTTTACCTGATGACCGGGCGCTGGTCGAAGCTCGCCGCTCGCTTCGTCGCGCTGCCCGACGCGCCGGTGCGGAGCGAGCGCGAGGTGATCGCGTTCCTGCAGGCGCGCGTGATGCCGATCACGAGCTGAGCGGTTCTCCGGTGCGGGGCGGCTAGCGGAGCTTGTCCTCGTAGCCGGCCACGGAGACGTGGACGTGCGTACGCTCGTGGTACACCCAGTCGAAGCCGGCCTGCACGGCGAGCCCGGCGAGTCGTCCGAGCTTCTTCGGATCGACGTCGGAGGTCGTGAGATCGAGCGCCCGGCCGTCGTAGTGCACGCTGCCTTCGCCGTGCTCGGAGTTCTCGTCCCAGGCCTCGGTTACCCTGAGCTTGACCCCCGGCCACTCGCGCTGGACGAGCCGGGCGAGCGCCGTGAGGCGCTCCCTTGCGCGCGGAACCATGAGCCGGTCCGCGCCCGTTCGTTCCTCGTCTTTGAAGACGACATCCCTGGAATCACAGCGGACCAGGCGCGCGAAGGCTGGCGTTCCGCGACTGATCTTACGAGTCAGCGACCCCACGGTTTCGCCCTCAGCGGAATCCGGGTAGTACTGGCTGGCCTGTAGGGTTCGAGGCCTCGTCGCTCTTTCCTTGGTCAAGCTCGGCAGGCCGTCGCTGCTGTTACAGCCTGCCAGCGCCACGGCAGCGAGGATGGTCGATCGCAACATCACCATGCGAGAACGGCCATCCTAGACCGAGCGGTCACGGGTGGCCGACTTCTGCGCATGGTGACTTCTGGGACAGTGACGGCTAGCGGCTGAGGGCCGCTACCACGCCTCCCAGCCCGTCGATCACCCTCGCGAGTCGCTCGTAGTCGAGCTTGTCGGGAGTGTCGCTCGGCTGGTGGTAGTGAGGGTAACGCATCAGCGCGGTGTCGGTGACCATCACCGCCGGGTAGCCCGCTTGCCAGAAGCTCGAGTGGTCCGACCAGGACACGCCCGGGACGGTGGCGGGGAGAGCCGCGCCTTCGGACGGGAACGACACGTTGGCTCGGAACGCGCCGATGGACGCGCGCACGAGATCGCGCGACTCCGAGTTCCCGACGAAGGCGACGAAGTTGCCGCGGGACGGAAAGAACCAGCCGAGCGGAGCGGGGTAGCGCTGCGAGTTCTCGGCGTCCGTGTAGTGCCCCAGGGTCTCGAGACTCAACATCGCCGTGATGCGCTCGCCGCGCTCGCGAGCGCGCTGAGCGTTCACGAAGCTTCCCATCGTGGGCGTCTGGAAATGCGGCATCTCTTCGTTGGCGAACCCGACGAAGCGCAGGGTGCGCCTCGGCTTCTCGTTCGCGAAGCGTCGCGCCAGCGCGAGCAACGCGGCAACTCCGCTCGCGTTGTCGTCGGCGCCCGCCGTGCCGAGCGCCGAGTCGTAGTGCGCGCCGATCAGCACCACTTCGTCGTTCGACGCTTCACCCTTGCGCTCCGCGTAGACGTTCGCGACGTTCTGGTCACCCACGGCGTAGGCGTCGCGGTCCGTGCGGTACCCGGCCTCCGCGAGCTCCTGCTCGAGGTAGCGGGCGGCGCGCTCGAGCCCGTCTCGATGCGCGAGGTTGCGTTCCCCGATCTCCCCAGCGAGCTCCACGACGTCCTGACGGGCGCGCTGGGCGAGCTCTTGCTGGACGGGCGTGAGCGGCGTGAGCGGACCGTCGTAGCTCGAGCCCGGCATGCCGAGGGCGCGATAGCCGTAGGCGCCCAGGGTGACCGCGAACAGCACCACCGGCCCGTACAAGAGCGCGCGCTCCAGGAGGCGACGGCGGGACGAGCGAGCCATACGAAACCCAAGCCTACCCTCGAGGCGTCACGTCGGCCCGAGCCCGGTAGGTTTGTCCGGCGGTTCTCTCCCCGGCCCGAGAGCAGGCCGCCCCGTCGGAGCGCGACCGGGACCCTCCCGCATGGCACCAGGGCGGAAAATTCGGCGCCCGTCGCTGTCATAGCGAAAAAAGAACCGAATTTACCACTCTCTCATCACCAAAGAGAGGCAGGTCCGGGCACTCATTAGGGTTGGAGTGGAAGCCATGCAAGGCCCTTCGAAGCTGGAACGCAATCTGACAGTGGCGGAGCAATCCGACGAACGCAGCGGCGTGCGTTTGAAATCGGCAGACTCCGAGAGCGGGCGCTGGCCGAGTGAGTCGTTGCCGCCCCCGAGCGTCGGTTCCGGTACGAACGCCTGGGTCAAGCTCGGCACTGCGCTGTCGCTCGCGGCTCTGGTCGGAGTGACGCTCTGGGGCGCGCTGCAGCTCTACCGCGATCCGGCGCCGGTGCTCGCGGCGCGAGGAGCTTCGGAAAAGGAGAATCTTTCACCGGAAGCCGACGTCGCGCGTGTGTTCGCCCTGTGCCGCGCGGGAGACGTCGCGGGGGCGCGCGCACTCGCGCGCTCCTTCGTGCGCCGTCACCCCACGTCGCCGGAGCGAGCGCGTGTGGAGAGGGCGTGCCGATCCGGAAAGGTGCCCGACTAATCGAGCCGGCGAAAAGAATTTCGCCTTTTCGACCCTTGCCGCGCGCGAATCGAGCGCGCCTAAAATGGTACCGAAGGCTCGGAATCGAAACTCCGTGTCTCCGTAGCGCTCGAATCGGCTATGCTGCTCCGCATGTCGTCGCTGATGGTGCGCGGCGTCGCGCTGGTTTGCGCGTGGCTCGGCGCGAGCGCGTGCCAAGGTGTGGTCTCGACTCCCAGCGAAGGCTCCGGGGCGTCGGTGAACGGCTCGGGCCCCGGCAGCGGCTCCGGCGCGACCGGCAGCGGCGGCAGCGGCGGCACTTCGAGCAACGCGTGCGCGAGCCCGGCCGACGCGAGCAAATCCGTACTACGCCGCCTCACCAAGCTCGAGTACCAGCTGACGCTCCAAGAGCTGTTTCGGCTGGCGGAGCCTCCGGACGTGAGCGCGGTACCGGAAGACAGCGATCAGGAGGGGTTCCGCACGATCGCGGCGCTCGAGAACGTTTCGGACCAGCATTTGCGCGCGTACGTCGACATCGCGTCCGGCCTCGCGAGCGAGCTGCTCGCGGACCCTTCGCGGCGCACCCAGGTGCTCGGCTGCGAGATCGCGACCGAAGGTTGCCTGGAAGGCTTCGCGCGCTCGTTCGGCAAGCTCGCCTACCGCCGCGCTCTCGAAGAGAGCGAGGTGACGGATCTCGTGACGCGCGCGACGGCGGCGGCGCTCGACGCCGAAGACGAGCTCCGCTTCGTGATCGAGGCGCTGCTCTCGTCACCGAGCTTCGTATTCCGCGTCGAGGTGGGCGGCGGGGAGGCGCTCGCCACGCTGAGCCCGGTGGAGCTCGCTTCTCGGCTGTCGTTCACGCTCTGGGGACGCAGCCCGAGCGCCGAGCTGCTCGATCGCGCGCTGGGCGGTGAGCTCGACGACGAAGCCGGTATCGCCAAAGTGGCGGACGAGCTGCTCGCCGACGAGCGCGCCGCGCACTTCTTCCGTGCCTTTTTCAAGCAGTGGCTTCACTTCGACGAGCTCAGGGTGCCCTCGCGACCGCCCCCAGGCTGGTCTGACGAGCTCCTCCCCGCGATGATCAGCGAGACCGAGCGCCTGCTCGACGACTTCGCCTGGGGGCCCGACCGAAGCTTGCCCGATGTCTTGACCGCGAACTTCACGTTCGTGACGCCCGAGCTCGGTACCTTCTACGGCCTGTCCGTCTCCGGCAGCGGGTCGTCCCGGGTCGAGTTTCCCGCCGGGCACCAGCGGGAGAACACCGGCCTGCTCACCGACGCGAGCCTGATCAGCGCCAAGCGCGACGGAGACATCATCCCGGCGCGCGGCAAGTGGCTGCGCCAGTCGTTCTTGTGCGAGAAGCTCGAGGTCCCGGCGGGGCTGCTCGAAGGTCTCGAGACGGAGCTCGCGGGCTTGAGCTACGTCGAAGTCATTCAGATGCGCAACACCGACGTCGCCTGCGCGGGGTGCCACGCGCTCATCGATCCGCTGGGCGCGGCGTTCGTCCAGTACGACGGGGTGGGCCACTACGACGAGTCCATCTCGCCGAGCGAGTTCGGCCTCGTGCCGCGCTTTCAAGGCGCAGAAAACCCGGACATCGCGTCGCTCGCCGATCTCTCGAGCGAGCTCAAGAAGATGCCGGAGCTCGCGCCCTGCATCGCGGAGAAGATGTTCGTCTACACGCAAGGGCGCTTCCCGGAGGATCGAGACCGCTGCGCGCTCGAGG
>JAEZYO010000313.1 GCA_023419055.1 Pseudomonadota bacterium
GAGATCGAAGCTCGTGTTTTCTGGGACGCGGCCCGATCTCGCTCCCTAGCTACAACGATGCCGAAAGGGAGGCAACCCCCCGAAAGTCCGACACTCGGGCGAACGCTGCCGGCGCTCCCCGGCAGCAATCCATCGGGGACGGTTCAGAGCTCGACAGGCACTCTTCAACTGCGTTCGTCTTCCACGTCATAACCCGACGTCGCGACGCCGATTTGGCCAGATCGGCCTTCGACGAGGAAAACTACGCTCGTTCGAGGGACGGCGGCTTCACGCGTTTGACGCAACGGAAACCGATGTGGCAACTGGAGGTGTCAATCGTCTGCGGGAATCGAGCGGCGGGTCGATAACGGAAACAATAGTTCTTCGCGCACAGGAACGAGCCACCCTTCAGCACCTTGCGCGGGAAGCCCGAAGCCGGATCCAGGCTGACTTCTAGCGACGGGCCGCGCGGGTTCTCACTTCTACAACAGCCGCCCGCCTGGTGTCGGGCGACGTACCAGTCGGCCGTCCATTCCCAAACATTGCCGATCATCTGATGAAGGCCGAAGCCGTTCGGCGGAAAGGCGTCCACGGGCGCGGTGCGCGCGAACCCGTCGAGCTCGAGGTTTTCCCACGGAAATTCACCCTGCCAGTAGTTCGCGACCGGCATTCCTCCAGGCAGGGCGTCGTCTCCCCACGCGAACTCGGCCCCCTCGAGCCCACCCCGCGCGGCGCGCTCCCACTCGGCTTCGGTCGGAAGCTCCTTGCCCACGAAAGCCGCATACGCCTCCGCGTCCTCGTAGGCCACGTGAACCACCGGATGATCGCCGCGAGTCAAAATGGTGCTGCCGGGACCTTCGGGGTATCGCCAGCTCGCCCCGGGGACGTACTCCCAAAAGGAAAGGGGGTCGATGGTGCCTGCGCGTGCCGGGGGCTGCTTGAAAACGGCTGAGCCCGGAACGAGCAGCTCGGACAGGGCGCCCGGGTAGCGCGAGGCTTCGAGTGGACGCTCGGCACAGGTCACGTAGCCGGTCTCCTCCACGAATCGCGCGAAGTCGCGGTTCGTCACGGCACAGCGATCCATGAAGAACCCGTCGACGTGCACCTCGCGCTCCGGAGCCTCGTCGGGGTAGTGCCGATTCGAGCCCATACGGAAGGCGCCCGCGGGGATCCATCGCATGTCCTGAGACGGTGTGGAAGTTCGCGCGCTGAGGTCGCCGCCCGGGAGGGTCATGACCCCGAAAGTGCAGCGCTCGTGCCAGCTCGCCGGCGCGGATTTCCGAGTGCCCCGCGTTCACTCGTCGAGCACGCGCCGCACGATGAGCCCGAGATCCGCGAGCGAAAATGGCTTCTTCAAGAAGTGGACTTTCCCGAGCGCGAGACCGTGTCGCAAGATCACGTCGTCCGTGTAACCGGACATGAACACGACCCGCAGGCCCGGACGCCCCTCGCCGAGCTCGTCTCCCAGCTGTCGCCCGGACTTCCCGGGGAGCACCACGTCGGTGAGCAAGAGATCGACGGCCACCGAGCTCCGAGAGAGCGCGGTCAGTGCCTGCTCCGCGCTCGAGAACTCGAGGACTCGGTAACCGAGGCTCTCGAGCTCACGCTTGGTCGTCGCTCGCACCTGCGCCTGGTCCTCGACCAACGCGATCGTCTCGCGACCGCGCGGCGGCGCCGAGTCGCCCGGTCCGAGCAGCGTCTCGAGCTCGGCCTCGGCAGCGCGCGGGAAGTAGAGCGAGAACGTCGTGCCCTCCCCGACGCGACTCTCCACGCACACTTCTCCGCCTGACTGCTGGACCGCCCCCTGGACCATCGCCAGGCCGAGACCGGTGCCGACCCCTTGTGGCTTCGTCGTGTAGAAGGGCTCGAAGATGCGCGTGAGGGCTTCCGGCGCGATGCCCACGCCGTTGTCGCTGACTTCCAGCAGCACGCACTCGGGCTGGTCGGTTCCGGGCAAGACACGGTGCGCGTTCGCGGTGACGATGCGCATCTCGCCGCCGTTGGGGAGGGCGTCCCGCGCGTTGACGACGAGGTTTACCAGGATCTGCTCGAGCTGAGTGGGATCGACGCGGATCGGGTAGACGTCGGCGGCGAGCTCCACGTGCAAGGTCACGTCTTCACCCACGAGGCGCGCGAGCAGCTTCTGCACGCGCGACACGATCTCGTTCAGATCGAGGACGCGCGGCTCGATGAGCTCGCGCCGCGCGAACGCGAGCAGGCGGTGCGTGAGCGCGCCCGCGCTCTTGGCGGCGTGCTCGATCTGCAAAAGTGGCTCTTCGATCTCGTGCGGCGTCTCGAGCACGAGGCGCGAGAGCTGCACGTTGCCCACGATCACGGTGAGCAGGTTGTTGAAATCGTGGGCCACGCCGCCGGCGAGCCTGCCTATCGACTCGAGGCGCTGCGCCTGGTGGAGCTGCGTTTGCAGGTTCACCTTCTCTTCTTCACCGCGCTTGCGCTCGGTGATGTCGCGCCCCTCCGCGATCAGGCCCGTCGTCTCGCCCGCTTCGGACAGGAGAGGCATCAGCGAGAAATCGATGAACCTGAGCTCTCCTCCGAGATCGCGGTGAGTCGCTTCGAAGCGCACGAACTCACCGGCGCGCGCGCGCTCGAGACCGGATCGGACCTCGCGCTGCAAGTTCTCCGAGTGGGCCCACCACGGGCCTTCCCAGATCGGCTTGCCGAGCACGGCGCGCTCCTCGACCCCGGCGAACGCGAGGCTCGCGCGGTTGCTCGCGGTCAGGGTCCCGTCGAGGGCGAGCACGCTGATGAGCTCGTACGCGCCGTCGAAGATAGCGCGGAACTTCCGCTCGCTCGCCTGGGCCGCGGCCTGCGCGGTGCGCGTCTCCTCGACCTGTTCACGGAGCGCATGGTTCGCGCGGGAGAGGTCGCTGGTGCGCTCTTCGACGCGGCGCTCGAGATCGTCCTGGGCGCGGAGCATCCCCTCTTCGTGCTGCTTGCGGAGAGTCACGTCGCGGAGCACGATCACGCGCCCTGGCTGCCGCCCCGCCTCGACGATGTCGGCGCTCTTCAGCTCGAAGGTGCGCTCGCGATCCGGAGAGGCGATCTCGCGGCCTTCCCCGTCGCTCACCATGACCGCGCGAGCGAGCTCGGGCCAGTGCTCGAGGGCGCCGCGGGCACGAGCCCCGACGGCGTAGCCGTTCGGGAACATGATCTTTTCCGCCGCCGGGTTCGCTGCGGCGATGCGGTCGCTCGCGTCGAGCACGAGCACGGCGTCGGGCAGGTTCTCGATCACGAGCTGACCCGCCGTCGGCACCAGGTCGAAGAGGCGGTAGCCGCGCAGCGCCGTCACCACGAGGAGCGCGCTCACCAAGAACCAGAACGGCGAGGAGTCGCGCTGGTAGAAGACCTTCACCCCGAACAAGCTCGGGAGCAGCGCCACGAGGACGAACAGCGCGGAGCACGCGGCGAGGAAGGTCTGCCCCCGGTGGAGCGGCGCCTGGGACCGCGCGTGATCGATGAGCTTCATCACGGAGTACGCGCCGACGCCGTAGATCTCGACGTACGCGAGCATCTCCGGAAGCGTGTAGTCGTAGGCGAGCTCGCCGAACGGCGGATCCGGCGTGATGCGGGCGCTCTCCCGCGCAAGGCCGTGAAAGGGGTCCGTGAACACCCAGAGGCAAGCCAGCGCCGGCAGGATCCCGAGCCAGGTCATCACCTTGCGCGGTGACTTCGGGCGGTGATGCGTGAAGTCGAGCGCGAACAGGAGCAGCGCGGCCCCCATGATGAAGACCGGCGGCAGCTGCAGGTCGTCCCACATCAGCTTGGCTTCGAGATCCGGCGCGAGCAACTCGCCCACGTAGCCGAGCGACCACCAGGACTGCGCGAACAAGATCACCGCGAACGCGCGCGAGCCCGGCGCGCGGTAGAGCAGCCCCACGTAGCCGGCACAGACTCCGGTCAGAACGGCCGAGAGCAGCGGAATGCCGAGCTGAAGGACAGCTCCCACTCACGAAGTGTAGCCCTCGTCAGGTGACCACACGTGTTGCGCAGCGCCGCACTCCCGCGGAGATCTGCGCGTCCGTTACTCGCTACCGCCCACGCCGCCGCTACTCGGAGCGAATTCGCCACGGGGGATGGCAACGAGCCGCAGATAGAACTTCTGACACGTGTCGTTGCGCACCCTGATGATCTTCGAGTCGACCTGCTTGATGAGGACCTGATTGCCCGCGCTCTCGGCGGCGTCCTTGCCCTCCTCAAACGGTTCTTCGAAGAACGAGAGCCACGTGAACACCTCCGGCTCCCTCCCGAGGCCGTGCTGGATCGAGATTGTCGCTCCCGCCTTGAACTCGACGAACGGTTCAAGCCAGCCGTTCGTAATGTAGATGCCATCCTCGATGCGCCCTTTCGTGTAGGGCACGGGCTCGTCGCTGTTCACCTTGTCGCAACCGAGATCGCAGCCGAGCAAGCCGTCCGACAGAGCCATCACACCGAGGAGTGCCCAAACGCCAGGACGCAGCATCGCGGCTCCGGTTACTACGAGCCGCCACCGGCGTCATCGGCGCCTTCGATCACTCGCGATACTCATTCGTTGCCGCCGGCGCCGCCCTGCACCGGCACGGGCGCGAACTCACCCGGAACCATCGCCACGAGCCGCAGGTAGAAATCCTGACAGGTGTCGTTGCGCACCTGGACGACCTCCGAGTCGACCCTCTGGATGATCACTTGATTGCCCGCGCTCTCCGCGGTGTTGCCCTCTCTGCCCACGGCAAGCGGAGGATTGTCGAAGGCGAGCCAGGTGAAAACCTGAGGCGTTCCCTCGAGGCCATGTTCGATCAAGATCTGCCGCCCCGCCGGGAACTTGACGTAGTCCGCGTTCCAATCGTTGGTCTCGTATACCGTACGCTCGGCGTTCACCCGCCCGCCCGTGTACGGAACGGGTGGGTCGTCGCTACTCTCCTTGTCGCAGCCGAGATCGCAGCCGAGCAAGCCGTCCGACAGAGCCATCACGCCGAGGAGTGCCCAAACGCTAGGACGCAGCATCGCGGCTCGTGTTACTACGAGCCGAAACGCGAGTCACCGCGGGCTACCCGATCAGCGCCGACAGCGTGAAAACCCGCTCACTCGAGCCAGCCGGTGACCACGGAGCGCTCGGCCAGAGCTTCGATCACGTCCTCGGCGCGCCCGACCTCGCGCGCGCGGAACGGCTGCGAGGAGCGGCCGATTTCGAACATCGCCACGAGCTCCCCGAAGAGCACGAGCGGGACCATGGCCACACCGCGCACTCCCGGCAGGCAGCGCCCGAGGCGCCCCAGCATGTAGCGGCTGATCTCGCCGAACTGCGGCTCACCGATCACGGTGTGCCCCGCGCGGGCGGCGACGAGCGTCGGGTCGTCGTGGAGCAGGCGCTCGCCGAGCAGGAGCTCCGTCTTCGGACCATGGCCCCCGATGGTGACGATCGAGTGCAAGTCGTGACGGACGCGGTGCACGAGGCCGATCTCGGCGCTCGCCGCGGCGACCGCGGTCGAGACGGTGAGCAGCAGGGCCTCGCTCAAGTCGGCGGCGTGAGCCAACACGCCGATGGGGTCGACGATGGTCGGACGAAAGGTCGAACGAGGCGTGGCTTCCTCGATCGCGCTGCTCGGTAGCTCGCGCTCCGTGGGAGGAGGCGGCGGCTCACTGAGCGGGCTCGAGGCCCGCGCGTCCATCCCGAAGGTGTAAGAAGCGAGTGACTGAACCGTCTCGTGCCGGACCTCGAAGCCGAGCGCGTCGATCTCTTCGAGCCTGCGCCAGACGTTCCAGCTCTCGTGGCGGACGAAGGACCCGTTCGGCACCCGCCCGCTGCGCGCGCCCCGGCGCAGGAGGTCGAAGCTGATGGGGCCGATCGCGACGACGCCGTTCGTGACGTACCAACGATCGCCGGCGGCCGCAGACGGAGCGCTACTCGGAGGAAAGAGCGTATCCGGGGCCACCTCGCGCAACGTCATGAACCGCGTTCTCCTACCCTGTGGAAAATCGCCGTACATGCGCTTACAGGGTGGGACAATTGTCTATATTGTCGCCCGACGGTCAAGTCCATCCTTGAGACGCTCCATTTGTCGAATGACGGAGCAGGTTTGCGGCCCCGCGAGCTACCGCTGGGGTTTTGGCATTGTAGGCTCGCGCCCAGCATGAGCGGCAAGGTCTGGTTGATCGGCGCGGGCCCGGGCGATCCGGGGCTCATCACGGTGCGAGGCCTACGCGCGCTCTCGCAAGCGGAGGTCGTGCTGCACGACGCGCTCGCGCATCCGGCCCTGCTCGAGGCCTGCGCCGGCGCCGAGCTCCGCAACGTCGGCAAGCGCTACGGCGAGCCGAGCTCGAAGCAAGACGAGATCAACCGCCAGCTCATCGAGCTCGCGCAGGCGGGCAAGCGAGTGGTGCGCCTCAAGGGCGGCGATCCTTTCATGTTCGCGCGCGGCAGTGAAGAAGCGCTGGCGCTCGCGCAGGCGGGCATCCCGTTCGAGATCGTGCCCGGCGTGTCGTCGCCGGTCGCCGCGAGCGCCTACGCCGGCATCCCGCTCACGCACCGCGAAGTCTCGTCCAGCGTGACCTTCATCACGGGCAGCGACCGCGCCGGCAAGGAGTGGTCGCCCGAAGCCTGGCGCAAGCTCGCGACCGCCACGGATACCATCTGCGTCTTGATGGGCATGTGGCGGCTCGAGGCGATCACCGCCGCCATCATCGAGGGTGGTCGCGATCCGAAGACGCCGGCCGCCATCGTGCAATGGGGGGCTCGCCCCGAGCAGCGCGTGATGACCGGGACGCTCGAGACGATCGCCGAGCTGACGCGCCAGGCGGGCCTCACGAACCCCGCGGTGATCATCGTCGGACAGGTCGTGAACCTGCGCGAATCGGTGCGCTGGTACGACGCCTGGCCGCTCTTCGGCAAGCGCGTGCTCGTGCCGCGCGCCGTCGAACAAGCCGGCGCCACCGCGGACGCGCTGCGCGATCGAGGAGCCGAGGCCGTGCTCGT
>JAEZYO010000385.1 GCA_023419055.1 Pseudomonadota bacterium
CGCGTAAACGACGATCGCCACCTTGTCTTCAGGGCGCAGTTGCTGCGACAGCATGCCGAGCGCGTTCTTCAGGAGCGGCAGCTTGTCGGGCGACTCCATCGAGCCCGAGACATCGAGCAAGAAGACCAGGTTTCGAGGCGGCGTCTTGTCCGCGGCCACGGGCTTACCCTTGATCCCGACGCGCACGAGCTGATGCGCCGGATTCCACGGGCAGCTCGAGACCTCACTGTGAATCGCGACTGGAGCGTCGCCGGTAGGCGGCGCGTAGTCGTAGGAAAAGTAGTTGATCCACTCTTCCACGCGCACGGCGTCCGGCGGAGGCAGCGCGCCGTCAGTGAGGAAGCGTCGCGAGTTCGAGTACGAAGCGGTGTCCACGTCGACCGAGAACGTGGAGAGCGGCTGCGCCTTCACGGCCAAGAATGGGTTCTGCTGAACGTGCCGGTAAGCTTCCGTATTGAATTCAGCTTCCTTTTTCTCCATCGAGGGCGCTGGAACGAGGGCCTGCGGCGAAAGCAGGGGCGCGCCCGCCGGGGCCGCTCGCTTCGGCGCGAGGGCGCGGCCGCCCCCACCTTGCCCGACACCGCTCAGCCCAAGCCCACCCGACGGTCCGGCCTTGGATTTCATGGCCTCTGCTCGTGCTGGCGGCGGTGCAGCGACGGAATCCGGCTCTTCACTGGGAGAAGCCGCGCTCGCCGCGGGCGAGTCTGCGACGACGGGCGAAGCAATGGCTGGCTCAGCCTGGCTACGCGCGCCCTCGTAGCTGCGTGAGCACGCACCGAGAGCGACGACGATCAAGCAGGCTCGAATACCGCGCGAAGCGCGTCCTACACGGGCAAAGGGGTTCTGCGACATGGCGTTTCCTCCGAAACGAGACCCCTGGTTCGACGCTTACAGTCGCCGAAAGTTCTTAGGCGCTCGATTTCCGGAAGTGCCCGGTAGGAGACGGTGAGACAAAGCTGGTAGCCTGACCCCGTGCATTCTTGGGCGTCCCGAGCGGCGCTGGTAGCGACGGCGATGGGCTCCGGCCTGGCCTTGCTTGCCATAGCCACGGGCGATCCTCCTCTCCTACCCGCAGTCGGGGTCGCCTCGCTCGTGGGCCTGCTCATCGGAGCACCTCTCGGCTCCGTTCAAGGTGGGCTCGCCGGTCGCTCGAACCGACTTCCAAAGCTGATCTGGCTCGCCCTCGGCGCGGTTTGGGGCGAATACCTCGCCAGCGAGATCGGCCTGTTCGCTCGAGTCGAACAGCGACCATTGCGATTGGTCCTGGTAGGGCTAGGAGCGGGCGTTGGCGGTGCTCTTTCGTTCGGTACGTTGCTCGCCGTCGTTCAACCTCTCGGTGAACGCGCGCCGCTGTTCTCGAAGCCTCGCGCGCGCGCCCTCTTCGTGGGCGCTTCGTTGATCGCCGGCCTTGCCCTCGCGACCTACGAGACTTCGGCTTGGTGGCTCCGTTCCTATCCCGGGCTCCGCCTCGGCCTCGTGAGCGCATCATGGCTCTTGCTGTGCTCGGCGCTCGTCTTCTCGCTCGAGCTCTTGCCCCGAAAGGCACGCAACGGCGCGGCGCTCGGTTGGTTCGCGCTCTCGGTGCCGGGACTAGCGCTGACGTTCACGGCCCCGCCGGACGAGATCGCGCGGCTCTCCGGCGCGCCACAGCTCGAGCACCTCGTCCGCCTCGTTCGCACGGTCACGGACGTGGATCGCGACGGCTTCTCGAATGTACTTGCGGGTGGAGACTGCGCCGCCTTCGATTCGAGCGTGAACCCGAACGCGCGCGAAGTCCCGGACAACGGGATCGACGACAACTGCCGCTATGGAGACGCCAAGCGCGCGCCGGTGCTAGAACCTGCGGCGGAGGCCGCCCAAGCAGCGCCGACGGTCAACCTGTTGCTCGTGACCATCGACTCCTTGCGGCCCGACCACACGAGCGCCTACGGCTATCATCGAGACACGACGCCTCGCCTCGCTGCGCTCGCTCGACAGGGCCTCGTCTTCGAGAACGCGTACTCGCCGGGCGGCTGGACCTGCATCGCGGTGCCTTCGCTCTTCTCCGGCCTGTGGCCGAGGAAGATCACCACGCAGACGTTCGCGCTCAGCAAACAGCTGACCCTCCTCGAGCTGCCCTGGGAGCCCAAGATCCCGGCGAACGACACGTTCGGAGTGATGCTCACCTTACCCGATGACAGGCCGCGTTGGATGCTCCACCGAGCCTTACGGGCACGCGGCTTCCGGACAGCCGCTGCCTACGGGATGCCGGTAGCGCACATCGCCGCTTCGCTGGGAGAAGGGTGGGACGCAAGCGGCCGCGTCCCTTCGCGCGAGGCGAAGGATTCGGAAATCGTCGACATTGCGCTCCAGCAGCTCACGCAGCTCGGCGCCGCTCCGTTCTTCCTCTGGGTGCATCTCTTCAGCCCGCACGAGCCGCAGACCGACCATTCGGGCTCGCCTCACTTCGGCTCGACTCTCGTCGATCGCTACGATCACGAGGTGGCGGCCGCCGATCGCGAGCTCGGCCGGCTCGTTGACGCTGTCGACGCGATGAAGGATCGGCCTACCGCCGTCGTGGTCGCGGGCGATCACGGCGAAGCCTTCGAGTGGGGCTTCCAATTCCACGGCAACGATCTCTTCGAAGAGGGGATTCGGATCCCGCTGATCGTGAGGGCGCCAGGAATGTCATCCAGGAGAGTGGCCCTTCCCGCGAGCCTCGTGGACGTCGCGCCCACGCTGCTGGCCGTGACGGGTTCATCGATTCCTCTCGGCCTCGACGGCAGTGATCTCACGCGCCTCGATCGCGAGCGCGCAGTCGTCTCGGACCTCTGGCGACTCGACCGAAACGGAAAGCCGTACCTCGATCAAGTCGTCGCGAGCGACTCTGCGTTTCATCTGACGCTCGACCGGCTCACCCAAGAGACGTCGCTCAGCCGCGCGAGGGATCCCGGGCGTCCGCCGAAGAAGCTCCCGCTCTCGCTCACTCCAGCCCGCTTGAAGGACGCGCTCGGCGCGTACCTCGAGTACAGCGAAGGGGGGCCGTGACTCGGCTTCCCGCGCTAGCCGCGCTCGCCGCGCGCTCGTCGCGCCACGTCGGCTCCTGGATCTGGTTGTGGAGTGCCGTCGCCATGGTGCTGAGCGCCAGCCTATCGCTCGGACCCCTGGAGGGGGTACCCCACGTTCAAGACGAGGTCGTGTACGACTTTCAGGCGCGTTTGCTCTCGCAGGGTAGGCTCTGGGAGAGCGAACGCGCACCGAGAGCCGCGCACCACTACGAGTTCGTGATCAACGCCGACGGCAAGCGGTTCGGCGTTTTCCCGAATGGCTGGCCCGCGGTGCTCGCGCTGGGCAAGCTCGTCCGCGGCGACTTTCTCGTCGCTCCTCTGTTGCTCGCCGGGTGTGTGCTGATGGGCTCGCGCCTCGCGCTGCACATCGGTGGCCGTCGGGCAGCGTTCCTGGCGGCGCCGCTGCTCGCGCTCTGCCCAGCGCTCGTGCTCCAGGGCGCGTCGCGCCTGTCGCACACGCTGTGTAGCGCGCTCGTCCTCGCGATCACGTTCGTCATTTTCACGCAAGAACCATCTCGACGCTCGAGCCTCGTGGTCGGAGCAGCGCTCGGATGGCTGATTCTGACGCGTCCTCTCGACGCCGTGGTAGTTTCGATCGTTTTTGGCGTCGTCTTGCTGCGGAGAGGCGTGCTCCGCGAGTTCTCGTTCGCTCTGTTTCCGGTGGGGCTCGCCCTGGTCCTTTTCGGAGTTCAGAACGCGTTATTGACGGGGGATCCGCTGCTCTTTCCCCAAACGTTGTGGTTCGGTCGCAACGAACCCGCCACCGTCGGCGCAGGCTGGCGGTACACCGCCGAATGCAACCAGCTCGGTTTCGGGCCAGGCCACGGCTGTTTTCCGATCAAGGGAGAGGTCGATCATAGCCTGAGGCGCGCTGCCGACTTCTCGGCGCTCAACCTGCAGCTCGTGGGTCGCCTTTGGTTCGGCTTCTGGCCCCTCGGTTTGTTCGCGTTCGTACCGCTGCTCCACGCATCGCTACGCGGGTTCGCTGCGGTCGCCCTGAGCGTCTGGCTCGCGCTTCTCGTCGGTTACTCGACTTACTGGTACCACGGAGCCTGCTTCGGGCCGCGCTTCTACCACTCTGCGTGCGCGCTCTCGATCGTCTGCCTCGCGCTCGGCCTTGCCGAGCTCACGCGTCGCCTGCGCGCACCGGCGCTCATCGGCCTGATACCGCTCTTCGCCTACCTCGAACGCTTCAACCAACTCTTGCCCGAGCTCCGCGGCTACTGGGGCGTCGACGGACGTCTGCAGGGCATCGAGCAACGCTGGGATCGGGGGCCAGCTCTGTTCCTCGTCGCGTACGGCGGCGGACGGGCGCGGGTTTGGCACTCGCTACCGAACACCGCCGAGGGCATGCTCCCGTACGTGGCGACCTTGCGGCGCGGCATGTGGGTCGAACGTTCGACGAAGGCGATACGATTCGCGGAGTATCAGCCGGCGCTGCAGGAGGAGCTCGTGCGGCGTGCGGAAGGTCGCCGAGTGTACCTCTTGGTCATGCACGATTCGCGACGCGAGGACTACATCGTGCCGCTCGAAAAGCTGCCGCCCCCAGGCGAACAGGTCAGCACGTTGAAGGTGCCTCAGGAGCTTCCGTTCTACTCCGAGCCTTTCGAGGGCCGGGAACCCGTCCAGGCGTACTATGCGAATTAGCGAACGCCTGCTGCTGCTCTCGGTCCAGCTCGCCGCGCTCGGGGTCGTGGTAGGAGCCGATTTTCCTCCGAGCGGCTTTCCCCTCGACGACGCCTGGATCCATGCGCTCGCGGCCCGCACCTTCGTAGAGAGCGGAACGCTCGGCATCGTGCCAGGGCTCCACGGGGCAGGCGCCACCAGTCTGCTCTGGGCACTCGTCCTCTCGATCGGCAGCGCGTTGCACGCCTATCCTCCGGTCTTCGCGCTCGTCGTCAACGGCGCGCTCTACCTCCTCACGGGACAGCTGTTGTTGAGCTTGTTCCGTGACGAGTCGCTCGGCTGCTCTCATCGCCTGATCTCGGCCGCGGCGTTCACGCTCGCCCCGAACTTCGTCTGGTTCGTCGTCAGCGGCATGGAGGCGACGCTCACGGCGATGCTCTCGGTCGCCGCCATCTCTACCTGGTTTTCCTCGAACGCGAAACGACGCCCATGGAGCGGCGTGGCGCTCGGAGCTCTCGCGCTCACGCGACCGGAAGGGGTCGCGCTGCTTCCCCTGCTCGCCGTGCTGCGCCGCCCCCGCTCGCGCCGTGAGGCGCTCGAGCTTGCCCTGGTACCGACGCTCGCCGTGGCGGCTCAATGCGCGATCTCTCTGGCGAAGACGGGACACTTGACGCCGGCCACGCTCGAGGGCCGGCGCTGGATGTGGCTAGCCCCCCTCGAAGGAATGACCCCGCTCACGCGGGCCTTGGTGCTCTTGGACGAGTGGGTCGATCGCCTCGCACGCTTCACGCTCGGCCTGGGCGAGCCCTACGGTATCTGGGTCCTTTTCGGCTTCGCCGCCTGGGGCGGTGTATCGATTCTGAAACGCCCGGGAAGCCGGGCGCTCGCTGCTTGGGCTTTCACCCACGTCGCCATCTATGCCGTCATCCTCCCGACCTTCGGTCATGGCGGTCGCTACCAACCGCTCGTTCCTGCCCTCGCGATCTGGCTTGCCGCCGAGGGCGCTTGGGCGTTCGGAGCCGATCTGCGAAGCTTGGTCGCCTTTCCTCGGCTGAGACGAGCGGCGGCGCTCGCCACCGCGCTGCCTCTCGCCGCGATCGCCTTGCTCGGCCCCCTGCGGCTCCTCGTCTCCTGGAAGGATGCTCAGCGCGTGGCGGTGAAGCACGTCACCGATACCGAGCTCGGCATGGCGCGAGCGCTCGCTGGTCTGCCGAAAGACGCGATCGTCGCGAGCTTCGACATTGGTGGTATCGGCTACTTCTCGGGCCGCCCCATCCTCGAGATAGGCGGGCTCTCGAAGAGCGACATCGTTCCGTACATGTGGTCCGGCAAGGTAGGTGACTACCTCTTGGCGCATCGCGCAGACTACGTCGTCATCCCAATTGGGCTCGGAGGAGAGAAGGCGCAAGAACCCTGGAACTTCGGCTACCGCCTCGGGCTCTTTCAGGACCCGCGCTTCGCGCTCGAGCCTCTCCTGACGCTCGAGTCACCCCTCGAGATGTGGCGCACCGGATTGCTCTTCACGATGCACTGCGCGCCCCGCCAAACGCTCTACCGCATCCAGCCGAGAGCCGAGGAGCGACCGTGAGGACCTCGCTCGGTCTGCTCGCTGCCGGGGCCCTTCTGATCGCGTTCGGTTTCGTCGAACGAGACAATCCCGAGCTGCCACTCCCTCTCCGGCAGCGCCTGAACGGCGAGCTCCAAGAGCTCCGCACGAAAGGGCACGCAGCCGAACTACTCGTCACCTCCGGCCACGCGGAAGAGCTGTCCGAAAAGGCTCGCGCTCGTGCCCTGCAGACTCACGAGACCGTCATCGCCATCTCTGCGGATTGGGTCGCCTTCGTCCCCTCGGCGAAGGACAGTGAGGTGGCCGCCCCGAAGGTCTGGTCCGAGATGGCTCAGCGCATCGCGTGGCCATACCTCCGAAACGACGACGTTGGAGGTGCTGCCACCGCCGTCGTGCGGGCGTACTCGATCAATTTGATCTCGCGCGGGCTCTACCCGGCGGCCCCGCCGTTACCGCCGATCTTCTTGCCGGACGTGACGCGTTCCGAGACCCGCTCGATCGACGTCCACGTGACGGGCTTGGGCATCGTCTTCATCGTCTTGGCGCTAGCGAGCTTCGTCGCTCGAAAGGCCCGCGAGCGACGAGCTCCCAGCTACCTCACCGAGCCCGACTTGCGCTGAAGCGACACGCCGCGAGGCCTCGGACCCGTGCTCTCTCGCGCGCGGAGCTCCATCGGGTACTCGACCGTCATGGCCACGTCGCGCTCCGTCTCTTCGATGCGCTCGAGCAGCGCCTTGCACGCCGACGAACCGAGGGTGTGCATGGGTTGAGCCACGGTGGTGAGCGCGGGCCAAAAACGAGCGCCCTCCTCGACGCCGTCGAAGCCAGCGACGGAAACTTCGCCGGGAACCTGAACCCCGGCGCGCAGGAGCTCGCGCAAGAACCCGAGCGCCATGCTGTCGTTACCGAGCACCACGGCCGTCGGACGACGAGCGGCAGGACGCTTCAAGAACTCCGCCGCAGCGCTCACCCCCGCTTCGGGCAAGTACGACTCGCCAAAATGGACGTCCTCGTCCGCGATCTCCGCGTCCTTCACGCGAGAGACGGCCTGTTCCAGCCCGCGCAGCCGGTCGACGCTGTCCACGGACTCCTTCGGGCCGCCGGCGAAGCCGATTCGGCGATGCCCGAGCTCGAGCAGGTGCTCGCCGAGCATGCGGCCGGCGTCGAAGTTGCGGCACCGCACGGTAAAACCCGTGTCGAGCGTCTGATCGGGGCAGATGAAGGTGCTGGGGATGCCCGCGAGCTCCGCCGCTTCCAACAGCGGGCGCTCGTTCTTGGTGAAGCGCGCGAAGATGATCCCGTCCACGCGACGCTCGCTGATCCACGACGCCACTGTGCCAGGGTCGTAGCGCTCGTTGAGCCGGAGCCCGCCGAGCATCACGCTGATGCGCTTCTTCGCGAGCTCTTCTTCGATCCCGGCTAGCAGACCCATGAACCAGGCGCCGTGCACCGATTCAACGGCGACGCCGATGCAACCTTTGCGGCCGTACTTGAGGCTGCGCGCAGTGGATGATGGAACGTAGCCGAGCTCCTTGATGACCTTCTCGACTCGACTGCGAACTTCGGCGCTGACGTAGCCGCCGTTCAGGACGCGCGAAACGGTCATCGGCGCGACCTTGGCTTTGGCTGCAACGGTCGAGATAGTGGGCTTGCGCACCGCGCTCGGTCTCATGGCGTGAGAACGATACCTGAAAGCTCGCCCCGGCGCGCCGACTTCGCCTTATGTTATCGATAACAATGTCAGGAGCTCGGGCGCGGCTCTCGAAGTCGCCTCGGGCCTCGTTTCAGCGGGCTGCAACGGCTGGGAGTTCCGAGGACGCAGCGCTCGAGGCTCCGCGGTACTCCGAGTGACGGGAAAATAGCGCCCGCTCGTCCGTTCTGCTCTTTCTTGGACGGGATTCGACCCTCATCGGTGACTAACCCCGCGAGGCTGAAGCGGCCTCCATTGACGCGAACCGGCCGTTCGCCGGCTTCACCGAGGAGAGCACGGCCGGCGGTGATGTTCGTGACACCGTCCCTCGCCGCGTGCCCGTTCGGCTCCGCGCAGTCGACCGAGGCCGCGCAGCGCCGCCCCACGCGATTCAGTACTCGGTGTTGTTGCTGGTCGTGATGTTGCCCGGCGAGACGCCGATGAAGTTCGATTCGCCGATGTCCGAGTAGCGCGTGTTGGTCATCGACACCGTGCTCGAGCTGCTGTCCGTCCGGAAGATCGCCTCTTTCATGTTCGAGATGTCGCACTTGTCGATGAACACGCTGATCTTGAACGTGGTGCCGCCGTTCTGGCGGATGAACTTGCCCGCGTCGCTGGCCTTGAAGTTCGAGACCCTGAAGGTGCTGGCCGCGTTGATCTGAAATGTCTTGTCCGCGCCCTTGTAGGCCGAACCGCCGTCGAGCACGACCGTGCCCGAGCCTTTGACCGTGAGCGCGTCTTCCCCGATATCCTCCCAGTGGATGTTGTAGAGGTTCGCGTCGCCCTGGGTGTGGATCCCGTCGGCAGCCGGGAAACCCAGCACCACATTCTCGAGGGTTGCGCCGTCCTCGAGCACGAACACCGGATCCTGCCCCTCGTCCTGACTGCCGTCGCCGAGAGAAGAGCCCGCCTTGAAGCGCTTGCACCCGCCATCGTAGGTCTCGCCGCTCTTGACGACGATCGTCGAGTTTACCGTTCCAAACTCGCTGATCGAGGAGCACGTGCTTCCGGTGGGCCCGCTGTTGCCGGTGCCGCCGCCGCCGGTATTCCCAGCGCCGGCCGTTCCGGTTCCGCCAGAACCGACGTTGCCCGTCCCTGCGCTGCCGGTGCCACCGGCTCCGCCGGGAGCGCCACCCGAGCGCGTGCAGACGCAGTAGTCGGACTCGTGCCCGGTGCCGGAGCAGGAGAGCGCGCTCGACATGTCGGCGGAGCACTCGTCCCCGTTGTCGTAGACCTCCGAACAGGTGAGGCCCGCCGCGGCGCACACGGCCGCGCACCCTGCGCCGTCAGTGAAGACGGCCGCACAGAACATCGGGCCCGAAGAGCAGAGCTCATAACCCGCTTGGGTGATTCCGGAGCAATCGACCGGATCCATCGGCACGGGCGGGGCGCCCCCCGAGGAGCCGCCCGAAGCCGAGGACTGGCCCGCGCTGGCGCCCGTGCTGGTGCCGGCCCCGGCTCCGGTGGTGCTCCCGGCGCCCCCTCCGCCGCTGCCGGTCGGTCCGGCGCCGCCGCTGCCAGTCGGTCCGACGAAGCTTCCCCCGACTCCGGTCCCCGTGGTGCCGGAGCTCTCCGGATCGGAGCCAGCGCAGGCGAAAACGGACGCAGAAGCAACGGACAGGATCAGCACACGTCGCAGGGACATCGGGCACCTCTTGGTCACGCGGCGAGCGAACACGCGGCGCGATCCCCGACGGGGGAAAGCTCGCTTGATGTAATGTGACGGCTACGCGAGTCGATCACGGGCTGGAACCGTTTCCAACCCACGGGGGTGTCGGGCCCCCGGATCACTCTCGTGCTGCGAGAAACGTCCGTGCCGGCTAGACATTGCCTCACCGTGCTTGCCGCTGCCACGTCATGTTCCGACCACGCTGGCAGGATGTAGGCTCCCGGAACACTGAAGATCTACAGCACAGGAGCACCAACCTTCTCGGCTGGAATCGCTCCCCGGCCGGCCGCGGTCAAGCCCGTCCGAGGCTCGTGTCGCTCTCCACCTGCTCGACGGGCACGCCATCCCGGAACAAGATGAAGTTCGTGCGCAGGGCCGGGACCTTCTGCCCCGGCGTGATGATCCCCACCAGGTTCAAGGGATCACACGCGTTGACGCGGACGAGCTCCCCGGTGCGTTCGCGGCGCCGCACCTCGCGCAGCGCTTCCACCGCTCCCGGCAGCGCGTACTGCTCACCGACGAAGCCCGTGACGAAGCGCCCGCCTCGCACCAGCCCTCGAGCTTCGAGACGGCGCAGCGCCCACACCACGTCACGCCAGGGGATCGACAGGGATTCGCGCGCGACCACGTCGCGGAACACGACGCCCCAACGCGAGAGCAGCTGCTCGGCGACGGCCTCGGCGAGCTCATCACTCTCCGGAGTGGTCACGGCGGGCGGCAGGAGCGCCCAGCGTCCCTCGCTTTGGGGTGCACCACCGGCGCCGCGACGCAAACCTCGATGACGAGGGTGCGGGCGGCGACTCCCACGCGACGCGGGGGACAAGAGCGCGCGCAGCGGCTGGAAGCCGTCCGCGGTGACCAGCCCGCGGCTGACACCGTCCCAGAGCCCGTCCTCGATCTGTGAAGGGAGCAGGCCGGTCTCGCGCGCGAGCTCGTTGAAGAAGAGCGCGCCGCGCTCACGCAACCGTGTAAGAACGCGCGCGCCGTCGCCCGTGGGCTCGCTCGGAGCGGCGTCGCCCCGCGCCGCGTAGAGGAGCCAGGGCAGATCCGCGCGCACCGCGAGCGTGATCGGGGTCGCGCGCGACAGCGAGGCCCCCCGAAGCTCGGGGGCGCTGCCTGGCCGTAAGCTGAGCCGCCCCCACAAAACCTCGCCGCTCAGACAAACGGCGTCGAGCCACTCGGTCCTGTACTCGGTGATACGCGGGGCGAGCACGTGCGGCTCCCAGGCGGCGACCGCCGACTCGAAGCCTTGCAGCTGCTCGACGACGGCCAGCACCCCGCGCCGGCCGCTGAGCTGCGTCTCGGGCGCGACGCGCTGCCAGCGCAAGAGAAAGCGCATGAAGTCCTGCGCCGTGACCGGCTCGATCTCGCGCCGCAGGCGCTCCTGCGTGTACGAGTGGATACGCGCGAGCAGGCGCCTGGAGCAGACCTGCTCGCCCTCGAGCTCGGGGTCGAAGCGCCCGCGCAGGGCGAAGCCCTCGTGCTCCACGCGCCCGAGCGCGACGGCGAGCGCGCCCGAGTCGACACCCGTCTGCTCGGCGAGCCTGCGGATCGTCGTCGGGCCCGAGATGTCGAGGTGCCCGCGGAGAACGGCGGCGACGAAGCCTTCCACGTCGTCGCTGCGCTCGGCCTGGGCGGGCGCGCGCCGGTCCGGCACGAAGCGGATGTTCTTGCCCTCGAACAGCTTCGCCACCGCCGGGCGATTTTCGAGCGCGAGCCAGAACGCTCCTTCGACGGTTTCGAGCCGCGTTACCCGAGACGCCTCGAGCAGCCGCTCGAAATGCTCTCGCTCACGAGCGCTCGGGCGCATCAGGCCGAGCGTCATCAGGAGATCGTGGAGCTCGTCGGCGTCGCGCACGTCGGGGGACGCTTCGTCGCGGACGCGGGCGATCGCCCCGGGATCCAGCTTGCCCAGCTCTCTCGCCTCGACGGGCAGCCCGCGCCGGAGCTGCACGGCGCGCGTGCGGCGCTCCTCGAGCGGCGCGTCGTCGAGGAAGGTGTACGGGCGGCTGTTCAGGATCTCGTGCGAGAGCACGCTCGGCTCGCTGGTATCTCGAAAGTGGAGCCGCACCTCCCCGCGTTCGATG
>JAEZYO010000493.1 GCA_023419055.1 Pseudomonadota bacterium
CGCTCGAGCGCTTCGAAGAGCGGGACGGCTCGGTGGTCGCCCATTTCGAGGACGGCTCTCGAGCCGAAGGCAGCGTGCTCGTCGGGGCGGACGGCTTGCGCTCGCGCGTTCGCGCGCAGGTGCTCGGTGAGACCGGCCTCCGGTACTCGGGCTACTCGAGCTACCGCGGCGTCGCGCGAGGTGACGGCTTCGCCGGCAATGAGACCATGGAGATCTGGGGCCGCGGCGCGCGCTTCGGCATCGTTCCGATCGGTCACGGCGAGACGTACTGGTTCGCCGTCGTGAACGCGCCGGAGAACGAGCAGAGCGACGACCCGCGGGGCTTCGTGCTCTCGCGCTTCACCGGGTTCATGGATCCGGTGCGCTCGGTGGTCGAGGCTACCCCGAGCGAGAACATCCTGCGCACGGACATCCACGACCGCGTGCCCGTCTCGAGCTGGTCCAAGGGGCGCGTGACGCTGCTCGGGGACGCGGCGCATCCGACCACGCCGAACCTCGGTCAGGGCGGCTGCATGGCGATCGAAGACGCGGTCACGCTCGCGCACGCTCTCGCGTCGCGAGCCGACGCAGCGCAAGCCTTCGCGCTCTACGAAGAGCGCCGGGTCGCGCGGACCTCGCGCATCGTCGAAGACTCTTTCAAGTTCGGAAAGATTGCCCAGCTCGAGGGCCGCTTCGGCACCTGGTTGCGCGATCTCGTGCTCGCCGCGACGCCGGCCAAGCTCGTGCGCGAGCGCATGCTCGCCGCCTCCCGCTTCGAACCGCCGCGCTGACTCGGCGCCAAGCGGCTCGAGGAGTATTTCGCAGCGCTTCGCCCCGTGGCTAGGACCTCGAGCCTTAGGCATCATCGGGGCATGAGGGCTCGTGTGGTCTCGGCTTCGCTGTTCGCCGCGAGCAGCGTCGCGCCGGCCGCGCTCGGGGGCAACCAGGATAGCTACTACATGAGCGGGCAGGCGGCGCTCCAGGCCGGCGCGGTGACGGCGGACGCGCGCGGCGGAGGCGCCATCTGGTATAACCCTGCGGGGTTGGCGGAGATCCGCGGCCTCCGGCTCGACGTGGGGGCCAACGCCTTCCGCTTCGATTTCGGAGGCGCCCCGGATCTCGACCCGGTCGACGCGAAGGACGCCGAGATCACGCGCCTGCGCAGCATCAATTTCGGCTCGGTGCCGGCGGCCATGACGCTCACTCACCGCTTCGGCGACGTCGGCGTGGGCTTCGGCCTGTTCGTCCCCACCGACGACACGATGTACCTCCGCTCCCAGGTCACGGAGACCACGCAGAGCCAGCGGCGCGCCGCCGAGCTCGGGCTGGACGCTCACTCCACCCTGTCGGACTACTATCTCGGCCCCGCCCTGGGCCTGAGGCTCGGCCCGCAGCTCCGCGTCGGCGCGAGCCTGTTCGTGAACTACAAGACCTCGCTCGCGGGCTCCGTGGTCGAGGGCAACATCGCCGATCGCGAAGGCGCGCTCGACGTGGCCTTCGTCGATCACGACACCGACGACTGGCAGCAATTCGGGGCTCGAGCGGTGTTCGGCGTTCAGCTTCACCCGGATCGCCACTTCAGCTGTGGCATCGCGGTCCGCACGCCGGTGCTGAGGCTCTACCAGGTCCGTCAAAGGGTGAAGGTGAGGCTCGTCGCCGAGCACGAAGAGCGGCCGGTCGCGAACAATGATTTCGACGAGACCAGCGGCTTCGACGCGGAGGTCATCGCGCCGACGCGCGTGCAGCTCGGCCTATCCCAAAGCCTCGGGCCCTGGCGCGTCGCAGCCGAGGCGAACTACCTCTTCCCGTTCGAGGACAGCGAGCAGCAAATAGAGACGCTCGCGGTCGCGAACGCGCGGGCGGGCCTGCGCTACGAGGTCTCTCCCACGTTCAAGATAGGGGGCGGCCTGTTTACGGACCGCGCGACCACGGACCCGAAGAGCTTCACGCAGACGGGGCTCGACTATTACGGCATCACGGTGGCCGGTGAGCTCTCGACGCCGTACCGGACGATCCAGAAGGGCGACGAGACCTTCGCCGCGCCACACTCGCTCGTCTTCGCCACCGGCGTCGCCCTGAGCTACGCCGCGGGCTTCGGGCGCGTGGTGCGGGCGGACGTGGTGACGGGCGAGGACGCCACGCTCACGATCGTGGAGGTGCCGACTCGCGCGGTCGCGCACGAGCTCATCTTGCACGTGACTTCGTCGCTGGGCGAATGACTCGGCTCGGGCGGCCGCCGGCCTCTCCGCTCAGATCTGGTAGTCCTGACGGAAGAGCTTCACGTCGTCGACGTCGACGAGCACGCTGTCGCCGCGCTCGATGCCGCGAGACTCGAACTCCTGCTTCGTCATCTGTACGCTCATCGGATCGCCTCCGGGCAGCGTGAGCAAGAGCTTGACGTAGCCGCCGACGCGCATGGAGCGTTCGACGCGCGCGACGGCGAGGCTGTCCGCCGGCGGGACGGGCGTCTTGTAGATTCGGATGTCGTGGGGCCGGACGAAGGCGTGCACGGGCTCCCCGTCGACGACACCGGCCGGCGCTTGGAGCGTCTTCTGGCCGAGGCGAGCCTGGCCGTCTCGCACGGTCGCGCTGATCACGTTGGAGCCTCCCAAGAAGGAGGCGACGAAGGCGGTCGCGGGGTGATCGTAGAGATCATGCGGGGACCCCGCCTGAGCGACCTTTCCCTCGTTCAAGAGCACGATGTGGTCGGAGAGCTCGAGCGCCTCTTCTTGATCGTGCGTGACGAGCAGAGTGGTCACGTGCGTCTTCTCGTGGAACTCGCGCAGCCAATCGCGGAGCTCGACGCGCACCCGAGCGTCCAGCGCCCCGAAGGGCTCGTCCAAGAGGAGCACGCGCGGATCCGTCGCGAGAGCGCGCGCGAGCGCGACGCGCTGGCGTTGCCCACCGGAGAGCTGCGCCGGAAAGCGATGCCCGTAGTCGGCGAGCTGCACCAGCGAAAGGAGCTCGGCGACGCGGGCGCGCACGTCCTCCTTCTTCGTCTTTCGCACGGAGAGCCCGAAGCCGACGTTGTCCGCCACGGTCATGTGCTTGAAGAGCGCGTAGTTCTGGAACACGAAGCCGACGCCGCGGTCCTGCACCTTCGCCCGCGTGATGTCCTTGTCGACCAGCCGAATCGTGCCGCTGTCGGGCTGCTCGAGGCCGGCGATCATGCGTAAAATGGTCGATTTCCCCGAGCCGGAGGGGCCGAGCAGGGTCGTGATGCCGCGCTCCTTGGCGGTGAAGCTGACTCGGTCCACCGCCGCCACGTCTTTGCGGTTACCGAAGTGCTTGCTGAGGTTTTCGACGGCGACGGTCACGGGACGACTCCTTCGGCGCGCTCGGCGGCGGCCAGGGCTTCTGCGGGCGCGATGGTCTTCTCGGCGGCGCCCGCTGGGGCGCGCTGGTGCCCCTGCGCCTGGAGCACCTCGAGGCCCTTTTTGATCACGAGCGTCAACAGGGCAAGCAGGGCGAGCAGCGAGGAGACCGCGAACGCACCCACGAAGTTGTACTCGTTGTAGAGGATCTCGACGTGGAGCGGCATGGTGTTGGTCTCGCCGCGGATGTGCCCGGACACCACCGAGACCGCGCCGAACTCACCCATGGCGCGCGCGTTGCAGAGGATGACGCCGTAGAGCAGGCCCCACTTGATGTTGGGCAGCGTGACGCGCGTCAGGATCTGAAAGCCACTCGCGCCCAGCGTCAGGGCCGCTTCCTCTTCGTCGGAGCCCTGCGCCTCCATCACGGCCAGCACTTCGCGCGCGACGATCGGGAAGGTGACGAAACAGGTGGCGAGCACGATGCCCGGAACCGCGAAAATGACCTTGAAATCGTGCTCGGAGAGGGTCGGGCCGAACCAGCCCTGGGAGCCGAAGAGCAGGACGAACACCAGGCCCGAAATCACCGGCGAGACGCTGAACGGCAGATCGATCAGCGTGACCAGCGCGCTTCGACCCCAGAACTTGTACTTCGAGAGCAACCACGCCGCCCCGACTCCGAACACGAGGTTCAGGGGCACCGCGATGCCCGCCGTCAGCAAGGTGAGCTTGATGGCCGACGCCGTGTAAGGGTCCGATAGCGCTTCGAAGAACGGCCCCACGCCTTTGGAGAAGGCGGTGCCGAACACGACGCAGAGCGGAAGCACGAGCAAGAGGCCCAGGAAGCCGAGGGCTATGCCGATCAGGAGCCTGCGCACCCAGGGAGGCTCTGCGGTCGCGGGTGAGCGCTCGCTTACCTCCGCGCGCCCGAAGTGAGTGACGGCGCCGCTCACGCTACGCTCCTCCGGAACCAGCGCTGCAGGAGGTTCACGCACAGGAGCACGACGAAAGAGGCGCTGAGCATCACGCTCGCGAGCGCCGTGGCCCCGGCGTAGTCGTACTGTTCGAGCTTCGTGACGATGAGGAGCGGCACGATCTCGGTCTTCAGCGGCATGTTGCCGGAGATGAACACCACCGAGCCGTACTCGCCGAGAGCGCGCGCGAAGGCGAGCGCGAAGCCGGTGAGGAGCGCGGGGAGCAGGGCGGGGAAGAGCACCCGACGAAAGGTCTGGAAGCGCGAGGCGCCGAGCACCGCGGCGGCCTCTTCCACGTCCTTCTCGAGCTCCTCCAGCACCGGCTGCACGGTGCGCACCACGAACGGGATGCCGATGAAGGTGAGCGCGGTGATCACGCCGAGCCGCGTGAACGCGACCTTGATCCCGAGCGGCTCGAGATATTGGCCGAGCCAGCCCGTCTGCGAGTAGACGGTGGTGAGCGCGATGCCGGCGACGGCCGTGGGTAGCGCGAACGGCAAATCGACCAAGCCGTCGGCGATGGAGCGACCCGGGAACGAGTAGCGCACGAGCACCCACGCCACGATCAGCCCGAAGAAGGCGTTGATGAGCGCGCTCACGAGCGAGGTGGTGAAGGTGAGCTCGTAGGCGGCGAGGGCTCGATCGTCGGTGACCGTCTCCCAGAACGTCGAGAAGTCGACGGTGCTCGCCTTGAGGAAGAGCGCGGCGAGCGGCAGCAGCACGAGCAGGCCGAGGTACGTGACGCTGTACCCGAGGGTCAGCCCGAATCCAGGTAAAACTCCGGTCTTTTTCATGTGCTGCCGCCGAGCGCTCGGAAGTTCACTTCTTGGCTTTGTAGACGGCGTCGAAGGTGCCGCCGTCGTCGAAGTGCGTCTTCTGCGCCTTGTCCCAGCCACCGAAGACCTCGTCCACGCTGAAGAGCGCGACGCTCGCGAACTCGCTCTGGTGCTTCTTCAGGATCTCGGGATCGGTCGGGCGGTAGTGGTGCTTGACCGCGAGCTCCTGGCCTTCGGGGCTGTAAAGGAAGGAGAGGTATTCTTCGGCCACCTTTCGGGTGCCGCGCTTTTCCACGACCTTGTCGACCACGGTGACCGGGGGCTCGGCGAGGATGCTCACGGACGGAACGACGATCTCGAGCTTGTCCGCACCGACCTCTTTGACGGTCAGGGCAGCTTCGTTCTCCCAGGTGAGGAGCACGTCGCCGATGTTGCGCTCGGCGAAGGTCGTGGTGGAGCCGCGCGCGCCGGAGTCCAAGACAGGCACGTTGGCGAGCAGCTTCCCGACGAAATCCTTGGCCTTCGCCTCATCACCGCCGGGCTGACGGAGCGCGTAGCCCCAGGCAGCGAGATAGACGTAGCGTGCACCCCCGGACGTCTTCGGGTTGGGGGTGATGACCTCTACGCCCGGCTTGATCAGATCGGACCAATCTTTGATGCCCTTGGGGTTGCCCTTCCGCACGACGAACACGATGGGCGAGGTGTAGGGCGAGCTCCGGTGCGGCAGGCGCTCGCGCCAGTTCGGCGGGATCAGGTTGCCCCTCTTGTTGAGCTGATCGACGTCGTAGGAGAGCGCGAGCGTGACGACGTCCGCTTCCAGGCCGTCGATGACGGCGCGCGCCTGCTTGCCGCCGCCGCCGTGCGACTGCTTGACGGTCACGAGTTGACCGCCGGCCTTCTTCTTCCAGTGCTCGGCGAAGAGTTTGTTGTACTCCGAGTAGAACTCACGCGTCGGATCGTACGAGACGTTGAGCAGGGATACCTCGGCGAGAGGGGCTGCCCCCGCGCTCGCACCGCTACCCGCAGGGTCGTTCGAGGCGCTGCTCTTGCTGCAGCCGAGCAGCACGAAGAAGGATGCCAGTATCAAGGTGAGAGAGCGGGCAAGAGAAGCGCTGTTCATCGTTGATCGTTGCTTTCGAGACTTTCGTCGGGGAGATAGAGAGCGCTCTCGGGCTGGCTGCGATCGAGGTCCGTGAGCCGCTGGGACTCCAAGTGCTTCCAGACCAGTCGCGGCAGATGAACCAGAGCGCGCTCGGTGGGACAGGCGTCGGTGCCTGGACATTGCGCGCAGCGGCGTGGGCTCGAGCTCAGGCACGCGAACGGAAAGAGGTCGCCGTCCACGGCCCTCACGACCTGAGCCACGGAGAGCTCGGTCGGGGGTTGACTGAGCACGTAGCCGCCACCCTGCCCGCGGCGGCTCTCCACGAGCCCCTCGCGCAAAAGCTCGCGCAGGATGGCCTCGAGGAAGCGGCGAGGCACGGCTTCGGCACCCGACAGCTCGCGCGCAGACCCGTAAAAATTCGGGCTTTCTGCGAGATGCAGCAGCGCTCGAAGCGCGTAGGCGGTGCGGCGGGTGAGCAATGAACCTCTAGTTTGTTGGTAGGGTTAGGAGGGTAATGGAACGAGCTGGCGAGTCAATGGCCAAATAGCGCCAAGTATCAATTCCTATATCTCTTGTAGGAATTAGGAGTCGGGCCCCATCCTGCGACGGGGCCCCGAGCGATCAGCGCGATCAGCGCGATCAGCGCCGGCGGCGCTTCAACGCGAGACCGAGCCCCGCAACGACAGCGAGCCACCCGGCAGCGTTTTCGTTTCCGCCCGTCGAGGACACGCTGCAACCCGACTCGTCGCCCTCGTTCTCGCTCGCTGACGGCTTGGGTCCGCCTCCGGCCGTACCGCCACTGCCACCAGAGCCAGCGCTCGCACCGCCTTCGCCACCAGCTTCGCCGCCGGTCGCGCCGGTGCCCGTCGTCGGCGGCTCCCCGCCCGCGCCGCCTTCATTCGGCTCCGGCTCGACGACACCTCCGCCTCCGCCCTCGCCGCCGGCACCACCCTCTCCGCCGCCGCTGTCGAGCTCGAGCAGGTAGTGATCGACGACGTATCCGGCGATCTCGGCGCCGAGCGCGAGCCCCGCCTCGTTCGAGAAGCTGTAGTGAATGCCGCCATAGAGACGCGACACGGCGTTCTGATCCGCGGCGTCCGAGAAACTCTCGAAAGAGCGAGTGTAGCCAGGCGCCGAGTCGGACCCGACGGCGAACGACGTCTCGTCTCCGAACCAGTAAGCGAGCACGCCCGCTGCGGCGGCGCCGGTCGCGCTGTGGCCGCTCACGTACTCGGGGTGATTCGGCGTGCTGAGGTAGGGGAGCCAGGCGGGATCGGCGATGGTCTCGGGGTTCCCGTCGTCGTCGATGGCCTCTTCGCCTTCGCCGCTCGCTCCGCCCTCGCCGCCCGCGATCGGGACGGTCGTGATTGCGGTGACGGGCCGCCAGTAGTCGTACGTGTACTTGGCGTCCCACGTGGCGATGCGCGAATCGGCGAGCGCGAGGCTCAGGAGCGCGAACAGGCGAGAGCTCTCGTCGACGTCGAGCTTCTCGCGCTTCGCGAGCGAACGCGCGACGGCGTAGAACGGCAGGTGCGTCGCCTGCTCCCAGAACTTCGCGATCTGCGTCTGCTCGCCGTTGCGCGCCGAGCCCGTCGCTCTGCCCCAGAGCTTCACCTCGGTGAAGGCGAGCGTGTACTCGACGCTGTCGAGCGCGGGCGGGCCCGAGGGGCGGAACTGGTCCGCGCTCTCGAGCGCGAAGGGCGTGACGGTGCCCCACTGCGGATCCGCTGCGGCGGCGTAGGCAGCAGGCGTCGGCCGCCATTCGCCCGGCTCGTTCGAGGGGTCGTGGGTCACGGAGTCGCCCGAGTGATCGGCCGCGCGAGCGTCGAGGATCGCCTCGGCGGCAGCCTTGCCGAGCGCGACGCCGTTGTCTTCGGCCTTCCCGTCGTCGACCGCTTTCAGCGAGTCGGCGAGCGCCTTCGCCAGAGCCTGCTCGGCGTCGGGATAGAGCGCGAGCAAGACGTCGTGGGCGGCCTGTGCCGCGGCCGCGTCGGGCGAGGCCGGGAGTGAAGCCTCGAGCCCCGGGAGGTAGGGCTCGTGGGTCTTGGTGATCGCGACGACCGCGTCGTACGCAGCGAGGTGCGCGATCGCGAGCGCGCGCGTGGACTTGTTCGGTCCCACCGCGCGGTCACGCAGGATTTGGACGCCGGTACCGTTCCAGTCGGTGATGACGTCGGCCGAGGCCGAGCTCGCGATGGCGAGCACCGCCGCAGCGGCAGCAAGGATGGATGAAGAACGCATGATGGACTCCCGTTGCGGGGGAGATGGCAAAGTGCCTACCCACAACAGTGATCTTCGTCCTCGGCGTCTTGAAGATCGCTCATTCTCTCACCTCCATTCGATAGGTTTCCCAAGACACGCCGCCGCGCGAATCGCGGATCACGAGCCACAGCGTGGCGATCCCCGAGCGCGCGGGTGAATGCCAGACGTTCGACGTCGAGAGCCCGGGGTCGCCCTCGTCGCGCCCCGTCTGCTCGTCTTCGAAGCTCCCCGCCGAGGCGTACCAGGCGATGCGCACGCCTTCGCGCCGGGGCTCGACCTTGAACGTCTCGAGATCGTACCAGACGTAGGGCTCGGCGCCGGTGCAGCCCTTCGGAGCTTCGACCGCGCAATCGAGCGCGCAGTTCGCGCGATCTTCGTAGGCCCCGCAGATGCCGTCGCCGCACAGCGGCTCCGACGGGCACTCGGTCCAGCTCGCTCGGAGAGAAAGGCTCGATCCCGCCTTGACGCTCAGGCGGGGCTCGCTGGCGGGCGCGATTTCGGCGCCGTCGTCTTCCCGTACGAGCCTTGCCACACGTGGGTTCTCGTTCGGGCGATACTGGGCGTTGTACGCCAGGAACTCCTCGGTGGACGCGCGTTGCACGCCGCAGTCGAGGCGGACGGTGCCGAGCGAGAACTCACCGCCGAAGAGCGCCATGACCGGTTGATAGAAGCCGCCCGTCGTGTCGGGATCCACGGGGCGCGCCGGCGGCTCGCCTGCTTTGGGCGGCGGCACGGACGGCCCGAAGAGCCGGCAAGCGTCCTCCGGAATGCTCGCGCTGACCTCGCCGCCGCGACCCAGGTCCTGAACGGCTTCGCCGCCCATGGTCAGGCACTCCGGGTTGATCGGGCCGAGCTCGCTCAGGGGCTTCCGCGCGAGGCACAGCGCGAAGCGCGGGTCCGGTTGCTCGACGGAGTCGGGCCCCACGACGAGCGCGCGCAGGGTCGTCTCGGCGCGCGGCTTGGCTTCCGCCGGAGTTGCCTGAATCGCGAGCAGGCGCGGCGCCGTGATGGTGGAGAGGTCATCGTCGAACTCCGGGACACACCCGAGAGCGGCGACAGCGAAGACGAAGAGGCGACGCATGCTCAGTACTCCCACTTGGCGCCGATGACCGGCAGGATCGGGAGGCCGCGGATGAAGCGCTTCTCGCGGTAGTCTTGGCCGTAGACGACCTCCTCGGAGTTGTCGCGGTCGGTCACGTTCTGCACGTCCGCGTAAAGTTCGAGCTTGGTAG
>JAEZYO010000499.1 GCA_023419055.1 Pseudomonadota bacterium
GATGGTGAAGTAGTCGACGCCCTGCTTGGCCTGATGCAAGAGGCTCTCGAGGATCACCTTCTCGGTCAGGTCCTCGATCTTGCGGCCGATGATCATCGAATAGATCGGCACCGTCCCGATCGGCACCGTCGAGGCGCGGATGATCGCGTCGCGGCAGGCGTCGAGATCGCCGCCCGTCGACAGGTCCATCACCGTGTCGGCCCCCCAGCGCTCGGCCCAGCGCAGCTTCTCGACCTCTTCGTCGGTGCTCGAAGCCACGGGCGAAGCGCCCATGTTGGCGTTGATCTTGGTGCGGCTCGCGCGCCCGATCACCATGGGGCGAAGCTGGTACCCGAGGTGAACGACGTTCGCCGGAACGATCATGCGCCCCGCGGCCACCTCCACGCGCACCTGCTCGGCGCTCAGGTGCGGCTCGCGCTCGGCGACCCGCTGCATCTCTTTCGTCACCACGCCGAGGCGCGCCTGCTCGAGCTGCGTCACCGGGCGGAACCCCGGAGGCGCGACCGCAAAGCCCGACTCCGCGCGCTTCCAACCCTCCGGTAAGAAGTCCCAGGCGGTCTTGTCGCTCGGCGGCGGCATGCCGGGAGTGTCGGGCGAGGAAAAGGTGAGCGGGCCCCCGATGTTCGCCGGCATCGCGAACGAACCGGGGTTGGTTCCGTCAGCCGAGCTGCCGGGGTTACGGGCTCCGCGAAGCGGCAGGGATCTGATCGCCATCTGTTTTCCTCTTTCTCGTCGTTCGGGGTGACCCGGCCGGAAGCAGGAAAGCGGGCGCCTAGGCATCGCGTTCCCTACGCCGGTGCAAACCGGATCAGGTTCGACGGGTGCTTCTCAGCGGCCTTGCGAGCCTCCTCGGCTCTCGGGCCGCGCCCCGAGCGATGGGCGGACCCTACTCCAAGTCGCCGCCGTCCGAAAGGCCGACGCAGGAGCGATTTCGCTCACCAGCGCTTTCGCAGCCGGAGCGCGTTCTGTCCACGCCGGTAGTAGCCGGGCAGGCGCTCCTCGATGCGGAAGCCCGCCTTCAAGAACAGGTCGAGCGCACCCAGGTTGGCTTCGGCAGTCACGAGCCCGAGCTCGGTCGCCCCGCGATTCCGTGCCTCAGTCTCGGCGGCCCGAAGGAGCCGGCGCCCGACGCCGGCGCCGCGGCTCGCCTCCTCCACCGCGATCGCGTCGAGGGAGGAGCGCGTGCCAAACAGCTCCACGATCGCGAACCCGACGGGGCGATGCTCGACGTAGGCCACCAGGGTGGAAGCGCCGAGACGCTCGCCGAGACGAACCGCGTGCTCACCGGCAGCGAGGTCGTACTCCCCGAAGGCGAGCTGCCCCAGCGCTCGCAGGAACGAGGCGTCCTTCGAGGTCTTACGAGCGATGGACACTTTCATGCCGGGCCTCCTTCGAAGGATAGCCCGGACGAAAGCCGAGGGCTCGCCGCCGCCGAAACTCGGCCTCACCCGGAGACGGAGCGTTCGCGCACGAACGGCAGCCGCCGCGCGCGCGCGCGCTCGGTCTCGCGGAGCAGCCGGTGTTCGTGGACGCCGAGCAGATCCCCGCGCGTCAGGATCCCGACAAGGCGGCCCTGACTCACGACCGGCAGCCTTCCGACGCGCTCGCGCGCCATCAGATCGCGCGCCTCTCGGAGAGACGACTCGGGCTCGACGGTGACGGCGGAGCGACTAACGAGCTCGACGAGCCGGGTGTCCGGGGCGAGCCGCGTGGACGAAACGTCGCGGCGGGTGATCACGCCGAGGAGCGCCTGATCCCTGCCCAAGACGGGGAAGCCGTGGTGATCGGCTCCCGGCGCGTCCGAGCGGAGCCATTCCCGTAGGCTCGCGAGCGTCTGCTCCGAGCTCACGGTGACCACCGCCCGGAGCGCGACGTCGCTCACCAGCATCTGTTCGAGGAAGTCCGCGGCGTACTCGCTGGGAACGGAACGCCCGCGGCGCGCGATCTTCTCGGTCATGATCGAGTGCTTCATCAAGGTGCACGAGAGCAGGTAAGCGGCGCTGCACCCGCCGAGCAGCGGCAGGAGGCCGAAGGGCTGCCGCGTCGCCTCGAACGCGAACACCACCGAAGCGAGCAGAGCGCGCGACGCCCCGGCGAACAGCGCTGCCATCCCTACCAGCGCGCCGAGCCGCGCGTCGACCCCGAGCGACGGCGCGACGAGCTCGAGCCCTGCGCCACATGCGGCCCCGACCCCGCCGCCGATCGTGAAGAGCGGTGCCAGCGTGCCGCCGGAGGTGCCGCTGCCGAGCGAGAACAGCCACGACACGAACTTCCACGCGCAGAGCACGAAGAGCGTGCGACCCGTGAGCGTCCCCGACACCATCTGCTCGATGTTGTCGTAGCCCACGCCGAGCGTGCGCGGCGCGACGAGCCCGATGAGACCGACGGGGACAGCTCCGAGCGCAGGCCACCACATCCAGTGCAAGGGCAGCCGCGCGAACGCGTCCTCGATCGCGTACACCGCCTTGGTCACGTAGACGGAGAGGATCCCCGCCACGGCGCCGATCGCCACGTACCCGAGGAGCGCCGGAGCCGCGGGCGGAGCCAGATCCCGAACCACGAAGGCCGGAGCGGTCCCCGCGAACGCGACCCGGACCGAGGCCGCGGTCACGCTCGCGAGCGCGACCGGGATCACGCTGCGGGCGCGGTACTCGAACAGCAAGAGCTCGATCGAGAGCAACACCGCGGCCACGGGCGAGCCGAAGGTCGCCGCCATACCGGCCGCTGCGCCCGCCGCGAGCAAGGTCTTGCGCTCCTCTGCGGTCACGCGCACGAGC
>JAEZYO010000520.1 GCA_023419055.1 Pseudomonadota bacterium
CGACGAGCGCCTTTCCGAGGCCGAGGACGGCCGCAGACAGACCCACCGCGACGAGGGCGAGAATCACCGCGTACTCGACGGCCACCCCACCGCGGTCATCACCGCGGAAGTCGTGCTCGACGTTCGAGTTCTGGCGCATGCATCCTTATCGGGCGCGCGCCGAAAACGTTGCCGGCGGAGGTCGAAATCGTTCCCGGATCAGCGGCCGGGCGGCGTGGCGAAGGCGCTCTCGCGGCGATTTCCCGGGGAATCCGTCCGCGACGGGCGGCGTTTCCGAACCATGACGGCTGAGCCGGAAGACCTCCCGGACCGTTTCGCTGGTCTCTTGCTCGGCACCGCCCTCGGGGACGCTCTCGGGCTTCCCTTCGAAGGAGCCTCCGGCTCGGCCATCGCTCGACGTGCCCCGAGCATCGACCGCTTCTCTCTCGTGGGGCGACGCGGCTTCGTGTCGGACGACACTGAGCAGAGCGCCCTCATCGCGCATTGTCTGCTGCAACACCCGGGCGATCTCGACGCGGCCCGGCGGACGTTCGAAAGCTCGCTGCTCGGTTGGTTCTTGCGCCTGCCGTGGGGCATCGGGCTCGGAACCCTGGTTGCTTGTGCGAGGCTCGGGCTCGGTTTCGAGCGGTCCGGGTCGAGGTCGGCGGGGAACGGCGCCGCGATGCGCTCGGCGATCGTGGGCGCCTTCTTTTACGACGACCCCGCGGAGCGCCGTCGCTGGTCCGACGGTTTTTCGCAAGTGACGCACGCGGAGCGCCGCGCGGTCGAGGGAGCGCGCTACGTGGCGGAGCTCGCGGCCCTGTGCACGCGAGCGCGTCCGGACAACGACCGAGATCGCCTGGTGTGCGAGGCGGCGGCGGTCGTGGACGAGAGCTCGCTCCGCGCCGCCATTTTCGCCGCTCGCCGTCTCGCCGCCGAGGCTCGCGACATCCGGACGGCGACGCGCGAGCTCGGGTGCAGCGGATTCGTCGTGCACAGCGTGGGGCTCGCGACCTTCTGCTTTCTTTCCGCGGGAGGGAGCGCGCTCGACGCCTTTTCACAGGTGATCCGCGCAGGCGGTGACACCGACTCGAACGCGGCGATCGTCGGTGCCTGGACCGGCGCGCTCCACGGCGAGCGGGCGCTACCGTCGACCCTTCTCCTTTCGTTGCACGACACCGACTGGCTTTCGTCTCCCCGCCGTCCGACATTCGCGGGACCGACGCACCTGCGAGCGCTCGCGGAGGGGCTCGTTGCGGCGAGACGCGGCAAAACGCTCGATTGCGGCGAATTCAATCGCCTGGGTGCGTTCGTCCGGAATCTGTTGCTCCTTCCGATCGTGCTTCTCGCTGCGCTGCGCACCGCCGTGAAGCGCTAGTCCCGGCGCTACTCAGAACTTCATTCCGAGCTGCACTCCGCGCCCGCTCTCGAAGGCCCACGGAGCCAGGACCAGCCGACCGCTGCGCTCGCTCTTCTTCTCCTCCGCGGGCCAGAGGAAATACGTCGCGACGGTGGCGACCCCGAAGGCGCCCGCAGCGATGAAGGAACCGGTAGCTCGGTGGCGCGCGGTGTCCATCGCGTCGAGCGCTTCGCGAAGATCGGTGCACGCCTTGGGTGGCTCGCCGCTAGGCGGACGGCATTGCGACGAGCTTCCGGTGAGGCTCGGGTCGCCGGACTGAGCCAGCTGCGATTGCAGCGTCTTCACGTCGTTCTCCTTGCCGTTCGCCTGCAAGGTGAAGGCGAGCCCCACGCCCGCGGCTGCGGCGGTCAGAGCGGCGCCGCCGATGAGAACGATGGTGCGGGCTTCGACGCCGGACCCGGCTCGAGCTCGTTCTGGCGGGGCATTTTCCGCGTTGCTGGGCGCGAGCGCCACCGTGCCAGCGGTGGAAGGTGCGGGAGAACCTGGGGTCGTTCCGGCGCGTTCGAGGCGAATGATCCGCACGTCTCCGACCTTGACGTCCACGGTCTGAACCGGCCCCTCGCGGCCTTCGGCGACGACATAGAGGTGGTGAGTCCCTGGCGCGAGCCAGAGTTCGTCACGCAGGGCGAAGGTGCCGAGCGACTCCCCGTCCACGAAGACCTCCGCGGGGCCACCCGCCACCAAAATTTTGGCGCGGCCGAGGTGGCGATGACACTCGTCGAGTTGCTCTTCCGCGTCCGAGCGATTCGACGCGCGGTCGTCTTCGGCGTTCTTGAGCACGTACTCCCAGTGCTCCGCCGCCTCCTGGTAGCGGCCGAGCTTCATTTCGACCTCGGCGAGGCTGGACGCGATGGCCACGTGCTGGCGCAGCCGCCAGGCCTCGGTGAACGCCACGCGAGCCGCCTCGAGGTGCCCGTTGCGGTAGGCGTTCACGCCGGTTCGCATGAGCTCCTTCACTCGTTGCGCGGTTTCCTCCGAGCTCTGGCCGTTCGCCGCTTCTTGCGGAGGCGCGGCGCTGACCGGAGTCGCCGCGGCGATACCGGCGGCGACCGTGATCAGGTTCAAGATCCCGACCAGGCGTCCGAGCGCCGACCGTGGGCGCCGTTTTCGAGTTTCGAGCGTGCGTGTCATCTTTGGATGCCCTGGGCTGCAGCGAGCACGGCCGCGAGCGCGAGCAGCGCCGCGGCGGTGAAGCCTACTCTCCTTCGTATCATTCGGAGGCGGGCTCGGTGTCGCGTCTCGAACGAGACGTCTTCGAGCGCGAAGTCGAAGGAGTCGGGGGCCGGACCCGCCGCCGGGCCCAACTCGGCCAGATAAGCGGTCGCTTCGGGGTTTGCCGGCGGTGCCGACGAGCTCGGTGGACGAGTGTCCAGGAAGCGCTCCGGATCCACGCGCTTGAGCTTCACCGCGCTCAGCGCCTTTCTCAACTCGGGTGGGATCCGGTGCGCGGCGAAGCGGGTCGGATCGAAATGGTCTTCGTCATCGTCTTCGAGCCGGCCGACCGCTGGCAGGCGATCGACCAGGGTGTCGTCTGCTTCGAGGCCGCGCGGCAGCGGCTTGGGCGGCCCGGTCTTGACGGTCGTGTCGGACGACAAGGAGCTCGGCTCGACGTCCCCCGGGGAGGTCTTACGGCTCATGGGGAACTCTTTCGGGAACCTTGCTTCTTGAAGTCTTCTTCGAGCATCTCGAGGCGCTCTTCCATCTTGTCCTTGGTGCTCGGACGAGCGCTCGACACCAACTTCGGAGCCGATGAGACAGGGCGCGGAGCCGGCGCGGTCTTGTGCACCGTGACTTTGGGGGACGCGCTCTGCTGGGGCGCCGGGACCGCTGGTTCTGCGCTCGGGGCGGGCTCGGTGACCAGGTCGGTCGGGGGCGGGGGAGGCGGGGGCAAGAGGGCCGGTGCGGGCGACATCACGGACTCGACCACTACGGCGGAGGGCGCGGCCAGCGCCTCTTGGCTCGACTTCTTCACGAGCGTGAGGATCAGAAAGGTTCCGCCGCCGAACAGGAGTGGCCCGGCCACGCCTGCGACGATCAGTGCCCGTTTCAAGCTCCCGCTCGCGGGTCGGCCTCGCGAGCCTGCGTCGCCCGGCGCCCCCGAGACGTGAGAGGCCACGGCGGAGACGCTGCTCGGGGTGATGGCGCGCTCGGTCCAGGCGTTCGCGCCAGCCGGGGCGCTCGGGATCGAGGGCGGGGGACCCTGGTGCGCGGGGCTCACGCCGCGAACGGGGCTCTCCCCGCTGCCGAGCGGGAGGGTCTCCTTCAGGCGCGAAGACCGCGCCGGATGGGCGAGCGTGCCAGCTTTGGGCTGGGAAGGCGCGTACGCGACGGGCACCGGTCGTGGCGGCGAAACCGGCTCGGTGATGAGCTGCACGTGGAGCGGCGCTTCTCCCGGGCGCGCGGAGTGAACGGCGGACGCGCCTCCGAAGAAGGGCGAGTGCGTGAAGGCCTCGGTGGCGGTCCCAGCGGCGGTCGGAGGAGCCACGGCCGAGAATTCGCGCTGTTCGGGCGCCGGCAGCCGCGCCTCGCTCGCGTGGACGCCGGGGAGGGAAGGGCGCGAGAGGTCCCGACAGTACGAGGGGCGACCGGCCGCGTGGGCCTCGCCGAGGAAGCGTTCTAGGCTGTGCCGAAGCGCTTCGGCCACGTCCTTCATCGAATCGAAGCGCTGATCCGGAGACTTTGCCATGCAGCGATCCACGACGCGCCCGGTGTGCGCGGGGATCGAGGAATCCAGCTGGTGCAAGGGGGTCACGTCCTCGTGCACCACGAAGGGGATCACGCTGTAGATGTTCTGGAGCGTCGCTCCCTTGGCCGCCGCGGCCCGACGGATGTAGTGCACGCCGGAGAGCACCTCGTAGAGCATGGCGCCCAGCGAATAGATGTCGGTGTGGCGCGTCAGGTTGCGCGCCTGCAGTTGCTCCGGGCTCATGTAGAACACCGTGCCGAGCACGATGTCTTGCTGGGTCGTCCAGGCAGCGTCCACGATCTTGGCGATGCCGAAATCGAGGACTTTGGGGCGGTTGTCCTTCACGACGAAGACGTTGCCGGGCTTCAGATCGCGGTGAATGGCGCCGGCGTCGTGCGCCGCCTGGAGCGCGTCGGCGATCGAGGCGAAGACCGTGAGCGCCTCCTGAATTTCGAGCTTCTTCTCTTCGCGGACGATGTCGTAGAGCGAACGCCCCTGAAGGAGCTCCATCACGATGTAGAGCAGGCCCTCGTCGGTCATGCCCGCATCGATCACTTCCACGATGTTCGGGTGCTTGAGGCGGCTCAAGAACTGCGCCTCGGCCTGGCCGCGCCGCAGCATGTCCCGCGTCACGCCGCCGGAGCGGTGCACGATCTTGATCGCCACGTTGCGGCCCATGAACGCGTCGAACCCGTGATAGACCCACGCGTGCCCGCCCCGGCCGAGCAGAGCCTTCACCTCGTACTTGAGGAAGCGGCTTCCGATCTTGAGCGGCCCGTCTTCCGTCATGTACCCCTCGATAGAAGCTCTGCGACGATGCTCGCAGTGACGACGCCGGTGAGGACGAAGACGAGGATCACGAGCAGCGCGGCACGGCTCAACCTGCGCGGCCGCGGAGCTCCGGCCGAGGGCGACACCGCGGCATCCCGCCGCGTGCCAGCGTGCGGCGCGGCGTTCGACTCGGGCGCGACCACGGCCCGCCGAGGCCTCGGGCTCTCCGCCGGAGG
>JAEZYO010000574.1 GCA_023419055.1 Pseudomonadota bacterium
ACTTCGTGGTTACCGAGCAGCAGACGCCCTGCGAACAATTCGTGTTGAGCGTGGACCTGCCCGTGGGCATCTATTCCGCCGACGCCACGCTGGTGGACGCCGAGGACTTCTCGGTGTCGCTCACGCAGGTGCTCGACGATCTCGAAATCATCGAAGGGACCGAGCTCATCGTGTCGCTCGATTTCCCGGCTACTTCGATGATCACCTCGCGCGCCGACGAGCTCGCCACGAGCGAGTGAGCGCGCGGTGCACGCGATTTTAGCTGGTGGCTCGGTAGCCGAGGAACCGGCGGCGCTTGATCACCTCCGCGACCTCGGTCGGCACCATCTGTTCCCAGCTCGAGTCGCCCGTCCGGATCTTGTGCAGCGCGTCTCGCGACAAAATGTGCAGGTACGCCTGGTTGATGTCGTCGAGCTGACGGATCGAGCCGTTCTCGAGCAGGTAACCATAGAGCTGCTTCAATCGCTCGTTCACCGCGAGGTTCTTGGCCGTGGTGAGCGAGCCGGACTTCTCGAGGAGCGGGTAAATGTAAAGGCGTAGATCGTTCTTGAAGAGGCGCCCGAAGGACTCGAGGATGCCGCCTTCGAGGCCCTGGTAGTAGCGCTCGTCGAAGAGCTCCCGGAGGCTGCCCGCGCCCATCGTGATGGCAAGCTTCTTCTTCGACGTGTAGCGCGAAAGGTACGCCGCCAGCCGGTAGTACTCGAAATAATCCGAGATCAGGACGGTCTTCCCCGACGCCGCCAGCATGTCGGCTCGCGCCAGGAAGTCTGCGCGGTCCACCTCGCCGCCCTCCTCGCGCAGGTTCCGCATCGTAAGCTCCATGAGCTCGACGATCTCCTCGCCGTCACCGAGGTCGCGCGCGAAGGCCTGCCGCGCCGAGCGCATCATGTCGACGTTCACGTGACAGACGGGGCGGAAGCTCCCGCGCTCGACCAGCACGTTCTTCTTGCGCAGCACCTCCGCGGGTTGGAGCACGGTCCCCTTGGGGTCGAACATCGCCGCGCCCGAGAGGCCCATCTGCACGAGCTTCATGCTCATCAGGCGGTTGTCGACCTGCCGGAACTCGATGCCCGAGAACTCGATCATGTCGATCTCGAGCCGCGAGGTGGTGAGGCCGTCGAGCAAGGACTCCATCAAGAGCTCCGGCTCGTGGCACAAGAAGAAGGCGCCCCAGAGCAGGTTCACGCCGACGATGCCGAGGGCCTCCTGCTGGAGCGCGTTCTCGCTGTCCAGCATGCGCACGTGAATGATGATCTGGCTGTCTTGATCGCGCGGGCGCGACTGAAACTTCACGCCGATCCAGCCGTGACACTCGTTGGTGCCCTTGTAGTTTCGGGCCGAAACCGTGTCGGCGAAGGCGAAGAACGCCGTCGTCTCGCCGCGCTGCTCGGTGAGCCGATCCAGGTTCAGGGAATGCTCGTGATCGAGCATCGCTTGCAGGCGCTGCCGGCAGACGTAGCGCTCCGCCTTGCCGTAAATGGCGTCGCTCACGGTCATGTCGTAGGCGGAGATGCTCTTCGCGATGGTGCCTGCCGCGCCGCCGACTCGGAAGAACCAGCGCACCACTTCTTGCCCCGCGCCGATTTCGGCGAAGGTGCCGTAGCGCCTTTGATCGAGGTTGATCGAGAGCGCCTTTCCGTGAGTATCCGTCGGGCGTTCGTGACGCGTGCCTTTGAACATGCGCGGTGCGCGCGAGTGTACTCGAGTGGAGCCGCCCCGGGGCACGGTCCGGCGGGCCAAACGCGAAAACGGGCGGAAACAAACCGCGGGGTTATGCGGAGGCTTCGAGCTCCGCGAGCTCGGTCTCGAGCGCCTCCCACTCCTGCATGAGGGTCTCGATCTGAGCCGAGAGGTCGCGGCTCTCCTGCTCGAGCCTTTCCACGTCGGCCGAAGAGGTGCGCTGGAAGAAGCCCGGCTCCTCGTAGAGCGCGAGGATCTCCTTCTTTCGCGCCTCCGCGGCCTCGATCGCCGCGAGCGCCTTGTCGCGCCGAGCCGGGAGCGCGGCCAGCCGATTGCGGCGGCGCTTCTGCTCTTCCCAGGCGACGGCCGAGCTCGAGCTCGCTTCCGCGACCTCGGGCTTCGCCTTGTTCGTCTTCGCCTTGAGCACGACGGCCTCGGCGTCGAGGTGATCGTCCCCGCAGCGCTCGAGGTATTCGGCGTACGTGCCGGGGAACTCGCGCGGGCCGTCGGGAGTCACCTCCAGGATGCGCGTGGCGAGCTCCGACACGAAATGACGATCGTGGGAGACGAACAGCAGCGCGCCCTCGAACTCCTTGAGGCCCTCGATGAGCGCGCCGATGGCCTCGATGTCGAGGTGGTTCGTGGGCTCGTCGAGCACGAGGAAGTTCGGCTTCTCGACGCCAATCTTGCAGAAGATGAGGCGCGCGGCCTCGCCTCCGGAGAGCGAACCGACCTTCTTCTCCACGTCCTCGCCCGAGAAGAGCACGCGCCCGAGTTGCCCGCGCACGAACGCGGTGCCCTCCGTGGGGATCGTGTCCCAAACGTAGTCGAGCAGCTTCTTTTCGGGGGCCGGCAGGAGCTCGTGGTGATCCTGCGCGAAGTAGCCGGGCCGCACCTCGTGCCCGAAGCGCACGCTGCCCGCGTCGGCTTTCACGCGGTCCATCACGATCTTGAGCAGGGTCGATTTCCCGAGCCCGTTCGGCCCGATCACGGCGAGCCGCTCCCCGCGCCGCAAGGTGAGCGAAACGTCCCGCAGCACCTGGTTCTTACCGTAGGCTTTCGAGACGCCCTGAATTTCGAGCACGTCGCGACCGCTCGGGCGCTCGGGCGTGAAGCGGAAGAGCGGCGTCCGGCGCGAGCTCTGCGCGAGCTCCTCCACCTCGATGCGCTCGATCTGCTTGAGCCGGCTCTGCGCCTGCTTGGCCTTGGTCGCCTTCGCCCCGAAGCGCTCGACGAAGGCGCGCTTGTCCGCGATGATCTTCTCGGCGCGCGCGATCTCGGCCTCCTTGCGATCGCGGGTCGCCTGTTTCTCGAGCACGAAGGCCGAGTAGTTGCCGACGTATTCGGTGATGGTCTCGTAGTCGACGTCGAGGATGTGCGTCGCGACGTTGTCGAGGAAGCGCTGATCGTGCGAGATCACGAGCGCTGCGCCCTGGTACGAGGCCAAGAACTTCTCGAGCCAGCGAATCGACAAGATGTCGAGGTGGTTCGTCGGCTCGTCGAGCAGGAGCACGTCCGGCCCGCCGACGAGCACCTGCGCGAGCAACACGCGCAGCTTGAAGCCGCCGGACAGGGTCGCCAGCCGCTGTCGATGAGCGGCTAGCGGGATCCCGAGACCTTCGAGGATCGCCGTGGCCCGAGCCTCGAGCGTGTACCCGTTGCCGTGCGCGATCACGTCTTCCAGGTCGGCGAGGCGAGTCGGGTCCCCTTCTCCGTGATCGACGATGCGAGCTCGTTCCGCGAGCGCCTTCCAGATCGGCGCGTCACCCATCATCGCGAGCTCGAGGATGATGCCCTCGTCGTCGAGGAAGCGGTCCTGTCGGAGAACGCCCATTCGCGCGCGGGCGGGCAGGATCACGTTGCCGTCGGTCGCGGGCTCGTCACCGGCGACGATGCGCACGAACGTGGTCTTACCCGAGCCGTTGGCTCCCACGAGGCCGTAACGTGAGCCAGGGTTCAGCTCCAGTGAGACGCCCTCGAACAAGGTGCGGCCACCGTAGGATTTCCCGAGGTTCGCGACTCTGAGCATGCGAGGGCGCGGACGCTAGCACCGTCCGATGCAAAGGGCTGCTTCGACCCCGAGCGACACGCAGCGTCGCGCTCGGCCGTGACTCTCACGCGGGCTCGCGCGCTTCTGTTCGCCGAGCTTTTCTCGGTCGGCTGGGACGCCGAAGCTCGGGCAGCTCGATCACGGGCGTCGCCATGCGTCACGACCAGCGAGCCCCTGCTCGCTTCGTCCGACTGCCCAGGCTGCCGGGGGCCGTCAGCCGTGCTGGATTTTGCGTCCGAGGGGGGCGCATTTTACGCAATCATTCCCAGAAAATAGCGTCGCTGCCGCGGCGCCCTGGCCGTTGGCTCCAGGGCGGAAATTCCGGCCGGATGGCACATGCGTTGCGAACCTTCAGGGCAGTACCGCTGCATGAGGTGTCCTTTTGGGAAGCACTAGTCAGACTTCCGCGTGGAAGCACCAGCCGGCCCTGGACGGGATCCGCGCGTTGGCGATCGCGCAAGTACTGGCTCTCCACGGTGCGCGTTCCTTCTTGCCGGGCGGCTTCATCGGCGTCGATCTCTTCTTCGTCCTGAGCGGCTTCTTGATCACCAGAGTTCTGCTTCAGGACCACGCCGAGCACGGCAAGATAAGGCTCGGTCGATTCTGGGCTCGACGCGCGCGCCGCATCTTGCCGGCGGTGGTCGTCTGCCTCGCGCTCGCGTTCCTACTCTGGGGCGGGATCCCGGATCCCAAACCGACCTTCTGGCAAGCCGCCGTGCCCAGCGCGTTCTACTTCGCCAACATTCAGGCGATGATCGATCCGTCGAAGCTCGGCTCGATGATCCACGCCTGGTCGCTCTCGACCGAGGAACAGTTCTACGCGTTCTGGCCGCTCGTGCTCGCGCCGCTCCTGCTCGTCAAACGCTCGAGGGCCGTCGTGCTCCTGCTCGGAGTCCTGACGGTCGCCGCGATCGCGCGTCTCGTCTTGCGGGATCACGGTTCGCCGCTCGCGACGTACTACTCGCCCCTCGCGCGTATGGACGAGCTCTTGATCGGCTGCCTCTTGGCGCTCGTGCCGGAGGCCGCTCGCCTGCGTGCACGGCCCTTTTATCGCGCCGGCGCCTGGCTCTTCCTCGGCGCGCTCCCGCTGCTCTGGTACTACATGTTCACCGAGCTCCGAGTCCTCTACGCGGGTGGCTTCACGTTGTTCGCGCTATGCGCGGCGACGCTCGTGTCGGTCGCGGTCGACCCCGCGCCGAGCGTGCTCAAGCGCGCGCTGTCGTGGCGCGTCTTTTCGGCGATAGGCCGCCGTAGCTACGGCCTCTACCTCTTCCACTTGCCGATCTTCATGTGGTTCGAGCGCTTCCGCGAGGCGGACAACGCGCTGAACTTCGTCTGGGTGTCCGCGCTACGTATCGCTTGCACGTTCGCGGTCGCGGAGCTCTCCTATCGTTTCGTCGAGCGGCCGATCCTCGACTACCGGCGCAAGCGCCGCGAGGTCGCGACTCAGTCCGCTTCGCGGACGTCGGTGTTGCCGCTGTCCTCTCGTCCCACGCTGAACCCACCAAGCAATGCTGCGGCCTAGAAACTTCGCCGCAATGCGTGTGGCCAATCGACACACCACGAGGACCGGCCGGTCCTGTATAGAGCGAACAGCTTCGAACCGATGCCGCACAACCTCGACCTGATCTTCACGCTGACCGGGGGCCTCGCGGCGGCGCTCGTGCTCGGGTACTTCACTCAGCGCCTGCGCCTCTCGCCCATCGTGGGGTACCTGCTCGCTGGCGTGTTCGTCGGGCCTTTCACGCCGGGGTTCGTCGCGCACGGCGGCATCGCGGAGCAGCTCGCCGAGCTCGGCGTCATCCTGCTGATGTTCGGCGTCGGCCTGCAGTTCCACATCAAGGAGCTCCTGGCGGTGAAGACGGTCGCGGTGCCCGGCGCCGTGGCGCAGATCGCCGTCGCGACGCTGCTGGGCGAGCTCCTTTCGCTGTCGTTCGGGTGGTCGATCACCGCCGGTATCGTGTACGGCCTGGCGATCTCGGTGGCGAGCACGGTCGTCTTGATCCGCGTCCTCTCCGACAACGACGAGCTCCACACCAAGGCCGGGCACGTCGCGGTCGGGTGGCTCGTGGTCGAGGATCTCTTCACCGTGCTCGTGCTCGTCATGCTGCCCGTGCTCGTGGGTAGCGGTGAGGGCGGAGCCGGGACCGGGGACTTCGTGCGCTCCGTCGGGATCGCGATCGTGAAGATCGTCGCGCTCGTCGTCTTCACGCTGGTCTTCGGGCGACGCCTCATCCCGAAGTTCCTGGACCACATCGCGCGCACGCGCTCGCGGGAGCTCTTCACGCTCACGGTGCTCGTCCTGGCGCTCGGCATCGCGGTGGGTTCCGCGAAGCTGTTCGGCGCGTCCATGGCGCTCGGAGCTTTCCTCGCGGGCATCGTGGTCGGACAGTCGAACTTCAGCTCGCGCGCGGCTTCCGAAGCCTTGCCGATGCGCGACGCGTTCGCGGTGCTGTTCTTCGTCGCGATGGGGATGCTCTTCAATCCCGCGGAGCTGCTCCCCAACTTGCCGCTCACGCTGTTGACGCTCGCCATCGTCGTGGTGGCAAAGCCGCTGACCGCCGTCGCGGTCGTCCTCCTCTTGAGGAAGCCTCCCAAGGTAGCCGCGTCCGTTGCCGTCGCTTTGGCTCAAATCGGTGAGTTCTCGTTCATCCTCGCCGCACTCGGTCGGGGCCTCGACATCCTCCCGCCGCAGGCGACGCAGGTGCTGGTCGCCGTGGCCATCGCGTCGATCACGCTGAACCCGCTCGTCTACCGCTTGGTGCCTGCGCTCACGCGGCTGCTCGAGAAGATGGTCCGGGCGAAGCCCGAAGCGGAAGCTCCGCCGAGCATCGAAGGGCACGAGATCGTCTTGATCGGGTACGGTCCGGTGGGGCGCTTGCTGTCGCGGCTGCTCCGTGAGAACGGGATCGAACCGCTGGTCGTGGAGCTCAATCACGACACGGTGAACGCGCTCAAGCAAGAGAACCAGGCGGCTCTCTACGGCGACGCCTCGCAGCCGGAGATCCTTCGGCTCGCGGGCGTCGAGAGGGCGCGCGCCCTCATCTTCACGGCATCCACCCCGCCCGAGCCGGTGATCAGGGCCGCCAAGGAGCAAAACCCCGATCTCTTGATCGTCACCCGGGCCACGTACGCGAGCGAGATGCCTGCGCTCGCCAATGCGGGCGCCGCGGTGGTGCTGACGGCGGAGGTGGAGGTGGCCCTCGCGATGGTGGAGCGGGTGCTCGCCACGCTCGGCGCCACCGTCGAGCAGGTGGAGCGCGCTCGGGAGCGGGCGCGCGGTGAGCTCTTGGCCTGATGCTCCTGTTTTGCGCGAACTTTTCGCCCGCAGCGCCATGAGCCGGCGAGCGTGATCCCGGGCCGCACGACGGGCCCGCACATTGCTCCCGGGCGACATCGTCGATGAAGACGTCGGCACACGCCGGTCGCCTCCGTGGTAGATGTCGGCATGGCCGACGCTCGCGCTCCGACGCAAGCCGGGACGCTAGGGTACGACGAGCTCTGCGAGCTCGCTCGAGACGGCGCGATCACGAGCTCCGTCGCGCTCGAGCCCGACCAGATCCAGCCAGCCAGCATCGATCTCACGCTCGCCGAAGAGGCGTACCGCATGCCGGGCAGCATCTTGCCGCTCGAGCACGAACGCGTGAGCGAGCTCGTTCGAGGTTTGGCGCTCGAGCGCGTCGACCTCTCCGAGCCGCGCTGCCTCTCCCGCGAGCACGTCTACGCGGTGAAGCTCCGGGAGTCGTTCCGGCTCCCGGGCGGCCTCTCCGGGTACACCAACAGCAAGAGCAGCGCGGGGCGCGTGGACGTGACGACGCGCACCATGGCGGACGGCGGCACGCGCTACGACCGCATTCCGTCGGGCTACTGGGGCGAGCTCTGGATGGAGCTCATTCCCCGCAGCTTCAACGTGCTGGTCCGCGCCGGAATCAGCCTGAATCAGGCGATCTTCTTCGAGCGCCGCCACGTGCTCTCGAACGACGAGCTCGGGGAGCTCTACCGGCGCTCGCCGCTGCTCTTCGTCGAAGACGGCGTGGCCGCCGCTCCCGACAAGCACGTGGTCGACGGCCGCGTCGTGATGACCGCGGAGCTCGGCACGGACGTCGTCGGGTACGTCGCGAAGCGCACCCACCGCCCGCTCGATCTCGGCGCGGTCGGCGCGCACGACGCCGAGGACTTCTTCGTCCCGATCGAGCGTCCTCGCTCCGGCTACCTCTTCCTCGAGAAGGGTAACTTCTACATCTTCGCGACGCACGAGCGCATCTGGGTCCCGGCGGACCTGGCTTGTGAGATGCTGCCCTACGACGCGACGGCCGGCGAGTTCCGCGCGCACTACGCCGGGTTCTTCGACCCGGGTTGGGGAATCGTGGACGGAGCGGCGGTCGGCGCCAAGGCGGTGCTCGAGGTGCGGTCGCACGAAGACGACCTCATCCTGCGACATGGTCAGCCTATCTGCACCATGGCCTACGAGACGCTCCGCGGCCCGTGCAGCGCGCTCTACGGGAGCCGCAACAACTCCTACGGCGAGCAGCGCGGCCCGAAGCTCAGCAAGCATTTTCGTTGAGGTTCGAGCGGGCGCGACGCCGGGCCCCCGGCGGGCGAGGCGTGATAGGCTGACGAGCGGTGTCGAACCAGGAACCGAAGAACCGGCCGAGAGGGGTTCCTCTCACCATCAAGGCCGAGAGCAGCGAGCTGACGCGAGAGGTGATGCGGCGCGTGAAGGCGCCTCATCGCCCCGTCTTGGTCGTCATGACCGGAAACGATCTCGGAAAGCGCGTCCTGGTGGAAAAGTCGCTGCTGATCGGCCGCGACCCGGACGCGGACTTGCCGCTCACCGACGGGCAGGTCTCGTGGCATCACGCCCGCATCGAGGATCGCGGCGACAGCTGGACGCTCGTCGATCTCGGGAGCACCAACGGGACGACCGTGAACGGTGAGGTGAAGCCGGAGTTCGTGCTCGAGCACAACGCCCGCATCGTCTTCGGCAAGACGGCCGTCGCGTTCGAGCTCCAGGACGAGCTCAAGCAAGCCTACGACAAGAACGTCGAGAACCTCCTCAACACCGACGATCTCTCCGGGCTCCTCGTGCGCCGAAAGTTCGATCAGGAGCTCGTGCTGCTCGTGGACGCCGCGCGCCAGAAGGGCGGGCGAGTCGGGATGCTGGTCATGGACATGGACGGCATCAAGCAGATCAACGACACGCACGGTCACCTGTTCGGCGCCTACGTGATCGGAGAGACGGGGCGCCTGATCGGCTCCGTGATCCAGGGAAAGGGCGTCGGCTGCCGCTTCGGCGGCGACGAGTTCCTGGCGGCGCTACCGGACCTCGACATCACCGAGGCCGAGGCGATCGCCCGTCGCATCCACGAGCAGGTCCAGAGTCATCGCTTCGTGCGGGAGGGGATCACGCTCGAGCCCGGGATCTCGATCGGCGTGGCCGCGTTCCCGGAGGATGCGGCCGACGCCACCGCGTTGTTCGAGGCCGCCGATCGAGCGATGTATCGCGCCAAGCAAAGCGGCAAGAACCGCGTTTGCCGCTAGCCGGCGCGCCGCTTCGGCTCACTGGTGCCCGTGCGCCGGCGGATCGCTCGCGGGGAAGGATTCCCACGAGGCCTCGTCGACCAGATCTCGCTTGCCGTTGCCGAAACGCAGATCGGGGCTCGTCTTGACGCGTTGTTTGACGACGCGGACGTTCTCTTTGAGGTTCCGATCCGTGAGCGCGCGCAGCAAGACAGCGCCACCCGCAGCAGAGAGCCCGACCCTGAGCACCAGGGAGCGGCTGAAGAAGCCGGTAGCCAGAAGGAGGACGCCGGCGCCGGCCTTGGCGAGCTTCCGGAGCTTCTGCTTGTGCTCGATGCTCTTCGCGTGCGCGAGAATGTCGAACGATTCGAATCCAGATACGGTCACGGGGGGACTCCTTTGGCGAGAGTTAAGGGTCGAGCGAGGGGTTTTGCATCGCGCATGCCAGCCACCCCCGAGCCATTTCGGCGCGTAGAGCGGCTCCGGCTGCGCGCGCCGCGCCCTCCGGGGCGGGCGTGCCGCGCTCAGTGCTGCGTGGCCGGTCGCCCAGGTGCGCGTTGATGCCTGAGCTCGCCCATGAGCCGTTGCGTTTCGGCCTGCAGGGGAGCGAGGCGCTGCTCGATGAGCGCCCGGGACTCCGGATCCATGGCGCTGAAATCGGCCCGATAGCTCTTGGTCCCCCGCTCCTCTTCCTCGTCGAGCGCAAGGATTCCGGCTCGTTCTCCGAACGCTGCGGCGGCCCCCTCGAGGAGCTTCGCCACCGCGCCGAGGACGCCCCCTGACGCCGGCGGTTCCGCTCTCAGCGCGCGAAGCCGTGACTTCAGCTGCTCGGCGCGGTCTTCGTGCGACCGCAAGCAGGCGCTCAACGTGGAGAAGTGGTCCCTCAAGCTCGGCGCGAGGAGCGCCCGGCGATAGCTTTCGACGAACGCGAGCTCGCGCCGACAAAGCGCCATCAGCACGTCGATGCTCGAGCTATTTTCGGTAGCCGCCATGTAGGGATAGACCTCCGAGCTCCGCGGTGCACGAGCCGTACCAGGCGGTTCGGGTGCGTCTCGCCTCACTCCGTGATCTCGGGGAGCGAGCCGGGTACCTGCGCCGGGACCTCGCGTAGCTCGAGCGGCGCCGCCGTTGCTGCGGGCGGCGCTGCGGCGAAGGCTCGTCCGACGACGGTAGCGGGCCTCTGGGGGAGCGGATTCGATTTCGGCAGTGGTTTCGCGCTGGGCGCCGGCGGAGTGGGCGCTGCCGGTGGCTCGACTGGCGTTGGGC
>JAEZYO010000628.1 GCA_023419055.1 Pseudomonadota bacterium
CTGCTCGTGAACTACGCAGACGAGGTGCAGACGAGCCTGCGAGCGCTTCGCTTCTGAGCCCGATTCGCTCGCACTCGCTCGGACACTTGTCCGAACGAGTGGCGCCACGCGTTCCCGCTTGCAAGGCGCGCTGCGCCTGGAGACAAGGATGGACGCGGGTCACCATGCGAAGACTCTTCGTCGTCATGTCGTTCTCGTCCGTCTTGCTCTCCGGAAGCTGCGCGCCTATTCGCGCCCCCGAGAAGGCGAGCGCCCGGGACATCGCTTTCGCGGCGGGCCAGAGCTCTCCAGCGCCGCTTCCAGCCACGGCGAGCGCTCCGCCCATCGCGCCGATCGCGGCGCCGTTCCCGATGCCGGCGCTCGCACGACCGCGTATCCCGGCGGCGGTGTTCGACGCGCGCGAGTACGGAGCCGTCGGCGACGGCAGCACCAAGAACACGCTCGCCTTCGCGCGAGCGATCGAAGCCGCAAGCCGTGCCGGCGGAGGCCGCGTGTCGATCGCGCCGGGTCGCTTCTTGACGGGACCGATTCACCTGCGCTCGAACATCGAGCTTTACCTCGCCGAGGGAGCCGAGCTGCTCTTCAGTCAGGACTTCGCAGACTACCTACCGCCCGTCTTGACCCGTTGGGAAGGGCTCGAGGTCATGAACTACTCGCCCCTCGTGTACGCGCGCGACTGCAAGAACGTGGCGATCACGGGCAGCGGTAAGCTCGACGGGCAGGGCGCGGCCTGGTGGCCCTGGAAGAAGTCGCAAGGCGAGTCGGCGAAGCGCCTCTACGAGATGGCGACCGCCGGCGTCCCGACCGAGCAGCGCGTGTTCGGCGTGGAGGGCGGCCTCCGGCCGAGCTTCGTCCAGACCGTCGGCTGCGAGAACGTGCTGGTAGAAGGCGTGACGATCGTCAACGGCCCGATGTGGACGATCCACCCGGTGTACTCCGAGAACGTAATCGTCCGTGACGTGAAGGTCGTGACCGAGGGTCCGAACAACGACGGCGTGAACCCCGACTCGAGCCGCAACGTCCTCATCGAAGACTCGTTCTTCAGCACTGGTGACGACTGCGTGGTCATCAAATCCGGCCTGAACGAGGATGGTTGGCGAGTCGGGAAGCCGAGCGAAAACATCGTCGTTCGACGTCTGCGGGGCGAGCGAGGCCACGGCGGTGTGGTGATCGGCAGTGAGATGTCGGGTGGCGTTCGCAACGTCTGGGTGACCGACTCGGAGTTCAAGGGTACCGATCGCGGCCTTCGCATCAAGTCGATGCGCGGCAGAGGCGGCGTGGTCGAGAACGTCTACTACGAGAACGTCCGCCACGAGGACCTTCGCCTGACGGTCGTGGAGATGACGACCTTTTATGCCTCCTCGACCTTGAAACCGAAAACCGAAGCTCCCCCATCCATTCGCCACGTGCACGTCCGGAACGTGACGGCTCGGGGCGCGAAGCAAGCGGCCGAGCTCGTCGGTTTGCCCGAGCTCGCGCTCGCCGACATCAGCTTCGAGGGCGTGACGATCTCGAGCGAGCAAGGCGTCCGAGCAGTGGACGCCGAGGGCATCCGCTTCTCCGGAGTCACGATCACGCCGCGCCAGGGTCCGGCATTTCGCTTCGAGAGGTCTCGCGCCACGATCGAACGCTCCTGTCCAACGAGCGTTCCCTGCATCGAGCTCACTGGGGACAAGAACGCCGTCGAGCTCGACGGCGCTCCGTTCTCCTGCGTCTCGGGCGTGCGTGCCTCGAGTAGCGGCGGCTCTTCTGCCGCGACGCCGTTGCCCGGGAACTAGAAGCCGAGGATGGGCGAGTAGTCGGGAGATCCCTCTGCCGGAGGGTCCGCCTCGGGAGCGTCGGACTCGGGCACGTCGCCGTCGGGGTAGTCCGCATCGGGGATGTCACCGTCCGGCACGTCGGCGTCCGGCACGTCGTCGTTCGCGGGGCGCGCTGCCGGTTCGCCGCTGTCTTGCCTCGGGGACAGATCGTTCGGGTCGAGCGCCGGGCTGTCCGGCGGCCGCAGGGTGTCGGGCGAGCCGAAATCGAAACCTCGATCCTCCTCCCGTTCCTTCGACGCGGCGCCCGGAGGCGGCGTCACGAGCGGCGGCTCCCGGTCGGGGGGAGGCCTCACCTGCCGGCCCGCGCCCCTCCGCTCGGCGTCCCCTGGCGGGCTAGGCGGAGCCAATTCCGGGCTCGGAGGAGCAGCCTCCGGTGCCTGAGGCGGGCTGGACAAGGCGCTCGACCAAACCGGGTTTTGCCCGAGGCTCGGCTCGAATTCGCGGGGGACCATCGGCAGCTCCTCGGTCGGCCCGAGCGAGACGCGCGATGTCGAGGTGGCGCGCTCGATGAGCAAGAGGCCCGCACCGAGGGCAAGAATCAGTGCCGAAGCAATGACGACGGCCGGCCATCGGCGATGCAGCGGGAGCTCGATGGGCTCGTCGTACTCCGCGCGCGAACGCCAGCCGAGGGGTTCGCGCTCCTCCCAGGTGCGGCCGAAAGGGCCGGGATAAGTCGGGTTGGAAGGCATGGACTTCCTCCGTGACCATCGGTCGAAAACAGGTGGGCTTGTTCACCCAGGTGCAGTGCAACGACCGGGCCGACGACCAGAAAGGCGGTTCGCGAGCGGGGCGATTCGACACATGGCGACCGAGGCGGGCGATCGCGTCCCAACATCCGAGTGCTTTGGAAAATGCTGCCAAAACAGGTCCCGCGCGAGTTCCAATCGCCTTGGAAGCTGGCTTGCAAGGCCCGAATAGGCGGGCTAGGGTCACGAGGTCACAGCGTTTTCGGTAACCGCCTGCCTGCTCTCTCGATACGAGATCGCGGAAAGTCGATTCTCCGGTAGCGAATTTGTGAAGGCAGCGGAGAGCCGCTGCGACCGGGTTGAACGAAGTTACGGCTCTTCGTCTTTTCGGATGCGATCAAAGCCGAGTCGAGAAGCAAGATGAACAACCGATTGTACGTAGGGAACCTGTCGTTCGACACGACCGAAGATGGCCTCCGTCGCGCCTTCCAGGCCTGCGGTGAGGTCGTCGAGACGCAGCTCATCCTGGACCGCATGACGGGCCGTTCGCGTGGCTTTGGTTTCGTCGTGATGGCGACCGCCGACGAGGCGCGTAAGGCCATCGAGCAGATGGACGGGGCCGATCTCGATGGTCGGGCCCTTCGCGTCAACGAGGCCGAGGAACGCAAGCCCCGCCAGGGCGGCGGTGGTGGCGGCTTCGGTGGTGGTGGTGGCGGCGGCGGTGGCGGTCGCGGCGGCGGTGGTGACCGCGGTCGTCGTAACGACCGTCGCGATCGCTGGTGAGCCGGAACGAGCGGGGCCGCGCGGAAGCGAGTTCGAATCGAGCGCACACCGCGCGGCCAGCGCCCGACGCCCCTCGCGTCGAGCACAGTGAATGAACCTCGGGCGAAGAACGAAACATGAGTAGCTTCAGGCAGCGGCGTGACGAGACAGCGCGACGGGCAGCGGAGCGGCGCAAGCGAGAAGACAGCGCACCCCGTCTTCAAGAGCGCGTTCCAGAGCTCAAGACGCTGATCCTCGAGATCCACGAGCTCCGCGGAACCGTAGCGATCGACGAGTCGAAGCACGTTCGCCACATCGTCGTGCCGCACGCGCCCGCGCTCTTCGATCTGCCTTGTCTCGATCCGTCGTGCGTAGACGGCGGTCACGACGTGACCAATCAAATCCTGCGCTCGCTCACCGCTGGTGAAACGCGCTTCGAAGGTGAGCACGCCTGTCACGGGCGCACCGGCAGCGCCGATTGTCAGCGCGCGCTCCGCTACGTCGCCGTGGCGACCTACAAGACCTGAGCCCTTCGCTCAGTCGTCGTCGGCGGGGGCCCCACCGCTGCGTGCCAGATCCGACGCGTTGATCTTCTCCACGTCGAGCGCGCGCGCCCTGCGCGTCATCGTGGCAAAAAGCTCGTCATAGGGTGGCGGCTCTCCCTTGATGAAGCGGAGCGGGTTGACGCGCGCCACGACGAAGTTCTTGAGGTAGGGACTCTTGAGCCCCTTCTCCTTCAGCTTGGCCACCGCCGTGTTGACCGCGTCGTCGAAGTCGAGCACGAGGTCGGCTCGGCGGCGCCGCTCTTCGGCTCCCTGGGCGAGCGGCTGCTCGATCCAGGAATCGACCTTGCGGAGCACCGGGTGATACGCACCGCCCGCGAGGCGCGCTCGCGTCTCGTAAGCGAACCCCAGCGTGACGAGCGCGGGCTCTTCGAACTCGAGCTCGAAGTCGCTCTCGTTCGCGGGTGAATGCCCAGCCAGATCGCGGTACATCCGCACGACCTCGAGGGCACGCTCGCGGAGCGTGTGAGCCTTCTCGATGTTGAGCGCGAGGATCTGGTAGGCGACCGCGAACTCGGGGACCAGGAGCGCAACGACGCTGCGCGCGCCCAGGCTCCGGAGCGCCACCAAGCGGTGATGCCCGTTGGGCGTGAAGTAGATCTCGCTCTGGCGAACCGCGATGATGGGATCGAGGAAGCGCTTGGTCTTGCCCATCGCGACGGTGAGCTTTCGCACGTGCGCCTCGCTCACGTCGCGCTGGAATGGCGTGGGCTTCACCTTGTCGATGGGCAGCGCAGCGAGCAGCAAGGCGTGAGCGCCGAGCGGGTCGCGGTACAACGAGAGCACCTCACCGCCGTCGGCTCTGACGCGCCGAGCGAGCTCCGCGACCTCCTCCCCCGGCTCGCTGATGACGAGCTCGTTCGGAGCGAGCCCGCTCGCCTCGATCGCGGCGACCTTCGCGCGCCGCTTGCTCGGCGCCTTCTTCGCAGTCGCCTTCTTTGCAGTCGCTTTCTTCGCAGCCACGATGGCGAGCATCCCTCAAGGAGCTCGCCATGACCAGGCTGCTCGTCTCGTGACGAGACGCGGACTACTTCGCGAGCTCGATGGCGTTCTCGTCCCAGAACGCCCCGGCCTTGGGCCCGCCGTTGCACTCCCCGTCCGACTCACCCGGGCGCTTCAGCCAGAGGAACGCGTCCACCAGCGGCTCGCCGGTCTCGATGGTCGGGGGATTGCCGATCTTTCGGCCGGGGGGATTGCACCAATCGTACTTGGGCGCGTAACCCGCTCCGTTCCGGCTCGTGTCGATGACGAAGTGGGTGCTCCCGCCGAGGAGCGTCGACACCTTCTTGCCGAACTCGATGTTCTGGTCGGTGGGGCCGTAGTTGGACGTGTTGAGCGAGAAGCCGTGCGCCTCCTCGACGCCCGCCTTCTTGAGGCGCTCCGCGATCTCCTCCGCGGGCTTCCACACGGCGTGACCGCCGTCGATGTAGACGATCGTCTTCGGGTTCTGACGGAGCACCCGCACGGCGTCCTTGATGAGCGACAGGCGCTGCTCCTGCTGCTCGGGAGTGAGGCACTTGTCGAGGAGCGGGATCGCGTCGGGCTCCAGGATGACGACGGCCGCGTCCTCGCCGATGCCCGCGGCGATACGACGAATCCAGCGCTTGTACGCGTCGTCGTCCTTCAAGCCACCGGCGGAGTGCTGGCCGCAGTCACGACCCGGGACGTTGTAGGCGATGAACACCGGGACCTGACCGAGCGCCTTGGCCTTGCCGACCACGAACTCTACGGTGCGGTAGATGTTGGTGTTCCACTCACCGAGCCAGAGCGCCTGCGGCTGCTTCGCGATCTTTTCGATGATCGCGGCCTTGTCGGGGTGGTCCTTCTTGAGCGCATTCACGCGGAGCTGCGCGAGCGACTCCGGATCGACGAAGAGCTTGACGTCCTTGAACGGGTTCCCCGACACCTTCTCCGCGGGCGGAGGCTCGGTGATCGGGAAGTCGACGGTCGGATCCTGGTACTGGTTCCCGGAGGACGCCGACGCCGAGTCGGGGCTCTGCGCGGGCGCGCTCTCGTCAGCCTTTTTCCCGCAAGCGGCGAGGCCGAGGGCGAGGGCGAGGAAGGCGCCGAAGAGAGGCGAACGGCGAGCAAGAACTGGGACCGGTTCCAGAACCGAAGACGTAGCTCCGCGAGTCATGTTGCCGGGCATCATGGCAAACAATAGGAACCCTAGCAACAGCTGCCCCGAGTCTCTTTCGACCATTCGAATGTCCGGCGCTCCTCCTTCGCGAGCCGGCTACGGAGGGGCTCGAAAAGTTCGCTCATGGTCGCTCCCCGGCCCGGCCGGAGAGGGCGGCGCTCGGGGTGTGCCCGCGCGAGCCGCCCGACGTTCGAGGGGTGGGCGGCGCACGCATTCCTTACTACCATCGGTCTCATGCTGGGCCTCACCCGTCGCGTGCTTTGCCAGTTCGGCCTGCTCGCCGCGAGCGCCGTCGGCTGCGGGAGTAAGCAAAGCGCAAGCTCGGCCGACACGGTGAGCTCCGCGCAACAACAGCTCCTCGGCCGCTGGGTTTTGATCCGGTACCAACCGGACGAGGCGCTCGAGCTCATGCTCGCGAACCTGTTGAACGCTCAGATCGGCGTCCTCACGCTCGAGTTCACGGGCCAGGTCATGAAGGCGCAGGGAGTAGGGATCAGCACCCAGCGCGCCTACCAGGTGGTCGAAGCGGCGGGAAACCAGTTCCGTCTCGTCCTCAGCGATCCCGACGGCGTGACCTACAACATCGCGGGCGCCTTCCAAGGGCCCGAGCTCGAGTTCATTTCTCAGACCTCGCCTTGGCGCGGCCGCGGCAGATTGCGCCGCCTCTGACTGCGAGCCGCGAAGGCTACTTTTCGACCTTGCCCGGCAAGAGCGGGAAGCTGACTTCGCCGTCGATGGGCTTTCCGGACAGGAAGGCTTCGATCACCGGAACAATCTCGTTCTCGAACGCTTCCCCGCCCCAGAAATAACGGAGCTTGCCCTCGCTGTCGTAGAGGAAGCTCGCGGGAAGCATGCCGGGCCAGCGCGGGTTCAAGTCTTGCTTGAGCACGTCGAGCGGCGGCTTGGCCAAATAGGTCTTCAGGGTGATGCCGTTGGCGCGCAGGAACGAGAGCGCCTTCGGCGCGTCCTGCGGCTCGTCCACCGACACGAGCAAAAGTGCGACCCCTTGCGCGGCGAGGTTTCCCTCCAGCGCCTGGAGCATCGGAACCTCACGCCGGCATGGGCCGCACCAGCTCGCCCACGCGTTCACGAGCGTCGCCTTCTTTCCGGAGCGAGCAATCTTTTCTCGCAGCCCGGCTCCGGTAATCATCTCGAGCTCTTCGGGCGCGGCGGCGCTCGTCGCGCGCGGAGCCGCGCTCTGAGCGGTGACGCCGCTCGCGCTCGACGGTGCGTCTTCGCGCTCTGCGTCCGTCGCGCGTCGCCCGCAAGCCGAAAGAGCGCTGACGGACGCGAGCACGAGACAGAGCTGTCGCGTGAAACGAGCGAGGATCATTCGGCCGATGGGGTGATGCACTGATCGGTCGTGTCGTCACACACCAGGTCTTCGGCGGTGCAGTCCTTGACGACGTCCCAATCCATGCGGCTTGCCGCACATACCTTGAGCACCCCGGCCTGACAAGTGTGCTCGCCCGTCGCGCACACGTAGCAGGTCTTGCCCGCCATGTTGCACATGCCGGCGCCGCAGCTCCGCTGCACCGGGTTCTTCTGCCCGTCGTCGGAGCAGAGTTTGAGATCACCGTTCGTCTCGCAGGACCAGGTGCCGGGAGAGCAGATGTCGCACTGCTGGTGCTTGTCGTCGCAGATCCCGGACCCGCAGTCGCTCACCGTGCTGTAGCCGGTCTGACCCGCGTTGCACTTCTGAAGCTCGTTCTCGCCCGTGCACTGGTAGTCCGTCGGGGCACAAGCCGGCGCGTCGCACTTCTTGTCGGCGACGTTGCAGAGCGCGTTGGTGTCGCACGTGGCGGAGAGCGCCCACCCCGTCTGCGTCGCGTTGCAGACCTCGAGGCGCTTGTCGTTGCAGCGATAGTCCCCCGCCTTGCAGGGCGCGCTCTGACACTTCTTGCCGGTCGCGTCGCAGTGCGCCTTCGACTGACAGGTGTCGATGAGGTCCCAGCCCGTGAGCTGCGAGTTACACTGCTCGAGGCGCGCATCGTTGCAGCGATAGACGTTCGGCTCGCACGCCGGCGGGTCGCAGCGCCCTTTGCTCTCGTTGCAGAGGTCGTCGCTGGCGCAGGTACCGACCATCGTGAACCCGTCCAGACCCGAGTTGCACTTGAGCAGCGTCTTGCCCTGGCAGTCGTACGACCCTTGCGTGCACTTCTGCTGAATGCACTTGCCCGCGTCGTCGTCGCAGAGCGCGTTCGTGATGCAGTCTTCCTCGTCCTCCCAGCCCATCTGGTCATCGGCGCAGACCTGGAGCTCGCTGCCGCTGCACTGGTACTCCCCGGGCATGCAGGGGGAAGGCGTGCACGTCGCCTGGGACGCGCTGCAGTGAGCGGCCGTGGCGCACTTGGGCCCGACGGGCTGGAAGCCCGTCCGATCCGCGTTGCAGACCTGGAGTTGCCCGGTCGCATCGCACGAGAACTCGGCGGGAGCACACACCGGCGGGTCGCAGACACCGCTCCCCTCGTTGCAGAGCGGCGTACTGTCGCACGTGTCCTGAGGCTCCCAGTGATCGCGTCCGGGCGGACAGGCGTAGAG
>JAEZYO010000656.1 GCA_023419055.1 Pseudomonadota bacterium
GGCACGGTCTCTCCTCGCCGCAGGAACCGCGAGACCCGAGCGGACGCGAGCGTCTGCTCGGGCGCATTGAGTCAGCCCGGCGTCGGGTGCTACCTTCGCTTTTCGGTGTTCAAAGAGCTCGGACGCATTGCACGCGGCGCGCTGCTCCCGCTCCTCGTCGGATGCGGAGGGACGCAGGCCGAGGTCGCCGCCCCCTCCACGGTCCTCGCCTTCGAGAAGGACCCACGACTCCTCATCGAGGAGGTCGAGCGCATCCGCGGGGTCCCCGACCGGCGCCCGACGCGCATCGTCTTCGATGACGAGCAGGCGTTTTCACGCGCGCTCGAGCTCAAGGTCAAGGCCGACGCGATCGGGCCTACCGATGCAGACTCGCAAGCGTTCGCCCTGGCGTTCGAGTTTCCGCCGCCCGGCGCGAAAGCCGGCTCCTCTTGGGGCGAGGTGTACGACGAGCAGATCCTCGGCTTTTACGACGAGCACACGCACGCCATTCACGTGCGACGCGCGGCGCTCGGAGAAAAGAGCGACCTCGAGGTCGCGTCCGTGCTCGCGCACGAGATGACTCATTCGCTCCAGACTCAGCATTTCCCTTTTCCGAACCTCGCGGAAGAGGACAACGAGGACGTTCGGCTCGCCCAAAACTCGGTCCTCGAAGGCGACGCGATGCTGGTGATGGTCGCCTACCTCGCCCGCAAGAACCGCATCCCTCTGAACCGAGCCCTGGTGCGAGCCGCGCAGGCGACGTCGGAACGCGAGTTCGAGCGCTACAGCCGCGCTCGAGGCGGACAAGAGGTGCTCGATCGCGCTCCGCCGCTCATCCGAGAGCGGTTGTCTTTCCCCTACCTCACCGGCCTGTCGTTCGTGGGTGCTCTGTACCGGGCCGGCGGGTTCGAGCTCGTCAATCGCGTTTATCGGAAGCCGCCCGCCACCACCGAGCAGGTCCTCCACCCGGAGAAGTACCTGGCCGGCGAGGTAGCCGTGCCGGTCGAAGAACCGAAGCTGCCGCCTCAGTTCGAGCGCATTGCGGGCGGACGCGTGGGAGAGCTCCAAATTCGGACTATCCTGAGCTACTGCCTCCCGCCGCAACGCGCGGCCGCCGCTGCCGCCGGCTGGGGTGGAGACGCTTACGTCGTCGCCACCAAGGCACGCATGACCGGGTCGCTATTCTGGTCCACGGTCTGGGACGACGAAGAGCAGGCGCGAGAATTCGAAAGCGCGCTCAAGGACTACGTGCGGTGCACCCGGGCTCGTTCCGGAACGCACGTGATGCCGCTCGAGGACTTCGTGCAACGTAAAGGGACTCGGGTCGCGCTCGTGCGCGGGCTCGAGCGCCGCGAGTCGAATCCGGCGTTGATCGCGACCCTCGCCGCCGTCGGCACCGCGAGCCCGGTGGACCCGCCGTTCGGCCGCATCGAGATCCCGCCCTTGCGGAAGGCTGCTGCCTACCGATTGCCCTACGTGTCGGCGGGCCACTACGTGAACGAGCAGCTCGGGCTCGTCTCGCGCATCCCGAGCGGGTTCAGCGTGGACTCTTCGAAACCGCTCAGCGTGTCGCTCTCGCGGGGCGACCCCTCACCGGTCGCGCTCGGCGTCGAGGTCTCGGACCAGATCCCATCCATGGAGACGATCGACGAGCTCCAGGGGGCCGTAGCCAAGGGGTTTCAAGGCGTTCTCGGCACGACGGAGCTCGCCTACCTCGGCGGTCGAGACGTGTTCTTGGGCGAGCTCGGACGCGGCCTCGAGCGCAGTTGGCGAGTCGCTGGAACGCAAGCCGGACTGAAGGTCATCGTGGTACCGATCTGTGCCTCGACGGGCAGCGTGATTCTCTGGGGTGTGTGGGCGGACCCGAGCGGCTCGAGCGCGCTCGATTGGTGGCTCGGCGGCTTACGGTCGACCCGGCGTGGTGAGCCGCCGATCTGCGTCGAGCTCAACCCCTGAACCTTTGAGCCCCTACTATCTCTGTACGAGATCTCGCGAGCCCGCGTAGATCGCGAAGGCGCGTCGGAACGTCGCGCGCTGAGTGCGCGAGGACTCTCCACAGGCGCGAGGACAACGTTTGGAGTCGAATCCCTCCACAGCCGACGCAGAATCCGCACGGCCGCGCGCGACGGCCAGTAGACCGCGCTGCGACGTTCGTCGCTCGCGGGTGCGCGACGTCGAACGTGCCCCTGAGAACGCGTCAGCGCGCGACTCAAGCCGCGCAGCAGCGCTCGTCGGAGGTGGATTCCGAGACGCGCAAGGCGCGTTGCTCAACGACGCCGAGCACTCGCTCTGAGCCAGGAGTCACCTCGCTCGAGGAAACGTCCTTGAAAACTGCAGATCTCGCGGCCCCGTTCGTGCGCTATCGCGACTTGGCGATGCAGGATGGTCGACGTAACCCCGTTTCGAGTGTCGTCGCGCTCGCGAATGCCACGGCGCCGTGGGGCAGCGTAGCAACTCGCCCCGCTACCCAGCCCGAGGGCCGTGGTGCCCATCGGGTCCGGGCCCGCTAGCCTAAGCGGTGGCTCTTCGTGCACTTGGGTCATTTGGGGTAGCGGTTTTCTGCGCCAGCGCTGTGGTGCGATTTGCAGCTCAAGTCGGCAAAACGCAACGGCATGCAACATGCACCGGGTCCCGCCCGCAACGCCAACAACATCCCTGGCGGAGCTGCCGCACGGATCGGCCATGGCATCGATGCGCGCGACAACTAGAGGGACGGAATTCGGAGGAGTCGGATGGACCGTGTGATCGTAGTTGAGACTGACGAGAGCGTACGCAGACAAATTTGTGCTCGGTTGCGCGCCGACGGTCATGAGGTCGCCGAGTGCAGTACTCGGGAGGGGGTCGCGGAGCTGCTTCGGCTGGGGGCCGACGCCGTGCTCCTCGGTCGCACGCAACCCTCGACCGCCGCGCTCACGATTTTGACGGAGCTCAAGGCGATCGACGGGGTCATCCCGATCATCGTGGTTGCAGCAACACCGGAAGAGGCACTCGGCGCGCTCAAGGCCGGTGCGTTCTACGTAACGCGGCTTCCGATCAGCCCGGACGAGCTGTCGCTCCTGACGGGGCGCGCGCTCGAAGCCACCAACGGGATCCGCCGTTCGAAGACGCGTACCGTCACCGGCACGGAGACGGTCACGGAGCCGGTGCTCATCGGCGAGACGAGCTCGATGCGCAGCATCAAGGACACGATCCGCCGCCTGCGCGGGAGCCCGGCCAGCACCGTGCTCATCACGGGCGAAAGCGGCAGCGGCAAGGACACGATCGCGCGGGCGATCCACTTCGAGTCGACCCGCGAGGGCCCGTTCGTCTACGTGAGCCCTTCGGCGCTGCCGGAGCAATCCCTCGAGTCGGAGCTCTTCGGCATCGAGCCTTCGAACGTCTTGCCCCAGGGTCAGGCCGGGCTCCTCGAGCGCGCCGACGGCGGCACGCTCTTCCTCGACGAAATCGCGGACATGCCGCTCTCGGTCCAGACCAAGCTCCTGCGCTTCCTGCAGGAAAAGACGTTCCGTCGCGTCGGCGGCACGTCCGACCGCGTGTCGGAGGCCCGAGTGATCGCGGCGAGCAGCCGTGATCTCCAGGCTGCGGTTCGCGAAGGGACCCTCCGCTCCGAGCTGCTCTACCGCCTGGCGGTAGTGACGCTCGAGGTAGCCCCGCTCCGGGAGCGACTGCCGGACGTCCCCTTGCTCGTTCGCCACATCCTGAGCGTGCTCTCGGAGCGCGTCGGGCGTCCGCTCCGCGGCGTGTCCGACTCGGCGATGAAGCTGCTCGTCGAGCACAGCTGGCCGGGTAACGTCCGCGAGCTCGCGAACGTCCTCGAGCGAGCCGCGCTCCTCAGCGAAGCCGACGTGATCGAGTCGAACCAGCTCTCGCTCCAGACAGGTCGTCCCTCGGGCGTCGACTATCGCCTGCCGTCGCAGGGCATCGACTTCCGCGAGCTCGAGCGCGAGGTCGTGGTCCAGGCGCTGCGCCACGCCAGGGGGAATCAAACCCGCGCCGCCTCGTTGTTGGGCATGACCCGCGACCAGATCAGGTACCGAATGGCGAAGTTCGGGATGAGCAGCCGCGGCGACAACCCGCGACCGAACGGAGTTCACGCCGTCTGATCGCGCGAACCGTAGGAGGCCCCACCGCGGTGATTCCGAGACCTCTCACCGCGGTGCGGCTTCTTGACGAACGCGCCGCTGATTTCAGCACGCGGGCGTGAGGCGAGCTTCTCCTGCCGAATGAGTCGAGCCCCGTAGATCGTCAGCGGAGCTCCGATGAGCACGAGAGAGATCGCCGCCTCGGACCCCAGGGCGATCATGACGACACCGGCGACCATCAACAGGACGCCGAGAGCCGCGAAGACCCCGCTCGACCGAGAACCTCGCTCGCTCCAGAGTTGCTGTTCCCAGTCCGCATTGCCGCTTTGCTGCATCGGACACGCCCTCCGACGACACAAGAGGCAAACAGCATGCCTAGAATCCGCTGTTAGGGGATTTGGCGCCGCTCTTGCACCCATCGGGGGGTGAGGCGTCATGTCGCAGCCCAATGAGTCCGCTGTTCTCTCCGTCCCCGATCGACTCGCGCCGGAGAACGCGTTGTTAGGCGACGCGTCGCCGCCGAGCGGCGAGCTCCACCCGAGTGTCACTCCGGGGACGCAGTTCAAGCGGTACGATTCGCGAGTGGTGCAGGGGCTGACGCTGGTCTCCTGCCTGGTCCTGCTGCTGGCGCTCTTTGCGCTCGCGCACTGATCATCGCGCCGCGCCCTCTGCTGCCCGGAGATCGGTAACGAGATCCCTGAACAGCCGTTCGCGCGCCTCGTGGTCGGGCGCCCGCAGGACCGCCGCGGGATGCAACGTGGCGACGAGAGCGGCGCCGCCGTAACGCTCTTCCAGGAGACCGCGATGCTGGGTGACTCGAAAGCTCGAACCCAGCAATGACTGCGCTGCAGTCGCGCCCAGGAGCACGATGACGCGCGGTTCGATGGCGTCGATCTCGGCGTCGAGCCACGGGCGACACGCTCGAATGTCGCCCGGACGAGGCCTCTTGTGCAGGCGAGCCTTGCCGCGACGCGCTTCGTGATCCCCGGAGGGGGACGGCTCGAAGTAAAAGTGCTTGACCGCGTTCGTGAGATAGAGGTCGCGTCGCTCGAGGTGCGCCTCGGCGAGCGCGCGATCGAGGAGCTTGCCTGCTGGCCCGACGAAGGGCTTTCCGGCTCGATCCTCGGCGTCACCAGGCACCTCTCCGACCACGACGATGCGCGCGTGCGCCGGCCCCTCGCCGAAGACCGTCTGCGTGGCTGCTCTGAAGAGCGGACAGCCTTCGCACTCGGCAGCGGCTGCTCGAAGCGCCTGGAGAGAACGCCTTTCCGGCAGATACCTCTCCGCTCCCGCTTCCTTGACTTTGCTGGCGTGCGCTCTTGCCATCACGCAAGTCGCCGCAAGAAGCGATCCACCGGCACGCGCGTTGCAGCCCTCGCTCCTCAGGTGCCCCATGAGCTCGACGTCAATCTGGACCGACAATGTTCGAGAGCTGCCGCGCTTTCCTCCGTTGCCGAACGCGATCGAGACGGACGTGGTCGTGATCGGTTCCGGCATCACGGGACTTACCGCCGCGCTGCTGTTGCAGAAAGCCGGCCGGCGTGTCGTGGTGATCGAGGCGAGAACGCTGGGGAGCGGCGATACGTCGCGCACCACCGCCCACCTCACCGAAATCGTCGACAGCCGCTATCACGCGCTCGAACACACCTTCGGAAAGGCGGCGGCAAGGCTCGTCGCCGAGTCGTCGCGCGCCGCGATAGACCTTCTCGAGCAGCTCTCCACGGGCCTCGACTCGGCAGCGAGCTTCAAGCGCGTGCCTGCGTACTTGATCGCCAAGACCGCCGAGCAACGGGAGGAACTCGAGCGAGAGCTCGAATCTCTCCGCTCCGTCGGCGCACGCGCGGAGTGGGTCCCTTCCGTCCCACTCCCCGGCCCCTGTGCAGGAGCCGTCAAGATCGACGCTCAAGCTCAGTTTCATCCGCTAGAGTACTTGAAGCGCCTCGCGCTGGAGCTCGTCGCGGCGGGAGGGCGCATCTTCGAAAATACGAGGATGCTCGAGCTGAAAGGCGGCGAGCCCTGTCTGGTGACGACCGACCGTGGGATTTTGACTGCCCACGACGTCGTCGTCGCGACCCACGCGCCTACCGTGAACAAGGTGGCTCTACACACGAAGATCGCGGCCTACCGCACTTACGTGGTCGCAGGACTCGCGCCCGAACGCTTTCCTGCCGGGCTCTTCTGGGACATGGATTCGCCGTACCACTACGTTCGTACCCAGAGCGTCGAGCGCGGCACTTTTCTCATCGTCGGCGGTGAGGATCACAAGACCGGCACGGAACCCGAGAACGAGCAACGCTTCGAGCGCCTGGTGGACTTCGCGCGGACTCAAGTCGCGAGCGCGGAGTTCGACTATCGTTGGTCGGGACAGGTGCTCGAGCCGAACGACGGCCTGCCGCTCATCGGGGCGAACCCTGGAACGAGCCATCTTTACGTCGCCTCGGGCTTCGCAGGGAACGGAATGACCTTCGGCACCCTTTCGGCGATGATCTTCCGCGACGCGATCCTCAGAATCGCGAACCCTTGGGCCGACGTCTACGAGCCGCGACGCCTGAAGCCCTTCGCGCAGGCCCGCTACTACAGTGAGAACGTCGACTACCCCGCCACCCTCGCGAAGGACCGCCTGGCTCACGGCGAAGTCGACAGCGTCGATCAAATCCCACGCGGCGAGGGCCGCTTGATGAGGCAAGGTCGCAAGATGCTCGCGGTGTACCGAGACGACCAGGGCGCGCTCCACGCGAGATCCGCCGTCTGCACGCACCTCGGTTGCTACGTGCACTTCAATCACGCCGAAGGCAGCTGGGATTGCCCCTGTCACGGCAGCCGCTTCGACACCGACGGCGCGGTCCTGAACGGCCCGGCGACCCGCCCGCTGGAAGAGGTTCGTGAGCCGGCGCGTCCCGAGCCGTCCGCTCCGCGTCATTCCGACGCTCACCCTCCGCGCTGACAAGTCTCGCGCTGGGTCGAGTCGCGTTCGGCCGCGGAGTGACGATATTGGGTACATGCGTTGCTTCTTCGTACCCTCGTGAGTCAACCGCTGACAGCGCCACCGAGCCTCTCCGCCGACCCCGCTCGGAACGAAAAGAAGCACGAGCGCCTGAGCCGATTCATCCACGAAAACGGCTTATCGCTGACGCTCTTGCTGTTCTTCGTCCTGGTCCTCGTCGGGCAGATCCTGACGGGGTGGTCAGTCTTCAACGAAGAGCTCTCGGACCACCATCAGCCTGCCGTCGGCCTTACGACTTACCTCACGAGCGGACACTTCCTCGAAGCCTTGTTCGAGAATTGGGAGAGCGAGTTCCTGCAGATGGGTCTGTTCGTGGTGCTCACGATCTGGCTCAGGCAGAAAGGCTCTTCCGAGTCCAAGCCGCTCGAAGGCGAAGACCCGAGCGATGAAGATCCCCGGACGCATCGACACGACCGGGACGCCCCGTGGCCGGTGCGTCGCGGTGGCGCCTGGCTCTTCATTTACGAACACTCGCTCTCTATCGCGCTCTTCACGCTGTTCGCCGTCTCGTTCACGTTGCACGCCGTCGGCGGCCTGCGCGACTTCAACATGGAGCGAGCGCTCCAGGGCGAGGGCCCGGTCGGTCTGCTGCACTACTTCGGCTCGGCCACGTTCTGGTTCCAGTCTTTCCAAAACTGGCAGAGCGAGTTCTTGTCGGTGTTCGCGATGATCGTGCTCTCGATCTTCCTGCGACAGCGCGGGTCACCCCAATCGAAGCGCGTCGCCGCTCCGCACGCTGAAGCGGGCGAGTAGAGAACCGAACCGCTAGGAGAGGACCGAGGGGCGGCGGCCTAGTGCGACTGTCGCGCGAACTCCTCGATGGCAGTCCGGGAGAAGGCGGGAATGTCTGCCGGCTTGCGGCTCGTGATGAGTCCGTGGTCGACGACGACCTCCTGATCCACCCAGTTTGCACCGGCGTTCTTGAGGTCGGTCTGAATCGACGGCCAGGAGGTGACCGTCCGGCCGCCGACCAGGTCGGCTTCTACGAGGAGCCATGGCCCGTGACAAATCGCGGCGATCGACTTGCCTGCCTCGGCGAATGCCTTGACGAATGCCACCGCTTTCGGGGCGGTCCGGAGGGAGTCGGGGTTCAGCGCGCCGCCCGGCAAGAGGAGGGCATCGAACGCGCTCGCGTCGGCTCGAGAGAGCTCGAGATCGACCTGCAACCGGTCCGCCTTGTCATGGTGCTGAAACGCCTGAATGTTCTCCTTCTTCGGCGAGATCAACACGGTCTCCGCTCCGGCTGCGTCGAGCGCCTCGCGCGGCCCGACGAGCTCGCTCTGTTCCACGCCGTCGGTCGCCAAGATCGCGACGCGCTTGCCCGCGAGCGGGCTCTTCTGATTGGTCATGTAGTTTCTCCTTCCTTGGTCAGTCTTCGCGCAACGGCAGCATCTGTAGCGTCGACACCGTGCAGCGCGCCGGCTGCGCCAGGCAGAACGCGATGCCCGCGGCGATGTCCTCGGCCTTCAGCATCTCTCCGCGCTTCTGGAGCTCGCGCTGCTCGCCTGGCTGCGCTTCCGAAAAGTCGCTACCGACCGCGCCGGGCTCGATCAAAGACACGCGGATTTGCCGTGATCGTAGGCTCTTCCGCAGCGTGTCGGAGAACGCTCGGATCCCGGCCTTGGCGGCGACGTAGGCCTCTCCGCCTGGATCTCGCTTCTCGCTGCTCCACGACCCGACGTTGACGATGTGACCACCTTCGCGCATGCGCCCGAGCGCCTGGTGCGAGCAGCTCAAGTATCCGGTGAGGTTCGCCCTCATGGAGTAGTCGATCTGCTCGGCGGTCATTCTCTGGAACGAAGGCACCGGATCGGCGGCGTTGTTGATCATGAAGTCGATTTGCCCGAACTCCGCGTCCACGGTATCGAACACGCGACTCACGTCCCCGAGGAGCGCCTGATCGGCCCTTATTGCAATCGCCTTCCCGCCGATCAACCGCAGATGCGTCATGGCGTCGGCGAGCTCTCGTTCGTGGCGCCCGAAGATGAGCACGTCGGCGCCCCAGCGAGCCAGCTGGATGGCCGTCGCCCGACCGATCCCGGTCGAGCCTCCGCTTATCACGGCTCTTTTGCCCGCGAACACCGTCGAAGACTCACCGAAGATCGACAAGGCCATCTTCTTTTCCTCCAGCGCGCCCCTGAGAGGGCTCCCCCGAGTCTCAGCAACGCGCGTGCCGCCTCGCGCCAATTTCCGTCATAATCTGCCCGCGTGCCTTGAGAAGGTACGTGCCTCGCTGCAGGTTGCCGGGGAACACGAAAGGAGGCACCCCATGGATCAGGTAAAAGACATCATGAGCGTCGAACCAGTGACGCTCGATGCCGGTTCTCCCGTCCTCGACGCAGCACGGCGCATGGCCCGGGATGACATTGGAGCCGTCATCGTGAAAGAGGGCGGGCAGGTTTGTGGCATCGTGACCGACCGCGACATCATCGTACGAGCAGTGGCCGCCGGAAAGAACCTCGCGCAGACGTCGCTCGGGGACATTTGCTCCAAAGAGCTCTTCGCGCTCTCTCCGGATGACAACCTGGACGAAGCCGTGAAGCTGATGCGAGACAAGGCGGTCCGCCGCGTTCCGGTGCTCTCGAACGGCCAGGCCGTCGGGATCCTGTCGCTCGGCGACCTCGCCATGCAGAGGGATCGACGCTCGGTCTTGGGACAAATCAGCGCCGCGCCTCCGACTCACTGAGACGGAAAGTCGAGAAGACGCGCTACGCGACCTGGCTCGTCGATTGCACGGCTTCGACCCATGACACGTCACGCACTCGCACGAAGCTCGGAGCGCGACTCTCACTCGAACGTGAGCGAAGTGGAGCGGTCGGTGTCCGCGTTGTTGGGAGGCGCGTTGCTCGCTTTCGGAATCCGCAGAGGATGGCGGCGCGGAGCGCCGGCCGCGCTCGTCGGCAGCGCTCTTCTGCAGCGAGGCGTCACGGGCCACTGCTACGCCTATCAAGCCCTGGGAGTGAATACGCGGCAGCGGGGCCCGGCCGAGCACGCCTCGGGACCTCGGACGCTCTCGCGATCCATCACCGTCGGTCGCCCCGCGGCCGAGCTACGGGCCTTCGTGCGAGACAGCGGGAATCTCGCCCGGGTTTTCGCCGAGCTCGCGGAGGTCGAAGAGACGCCGCACGGCCTTCGATTCGACGTTCGACTGCCGCAAGGCGCGTACGAGTTCCTGCCCGAACGCGCCGAGCGAGCCCTGACGTGGGAGGCTCGCGCCGTGGATGATCCCGGCTCGGTGCTCGCGTTCCGCTCGTCCCCCGGTAGCGAGCATGCTCATGAGCTCTCGTTCCGATTTCGCCCGGCGCCCGGGGGTCGGGGCACGGAGGTGACGCTCGAGCTCCTCCTGGACGCGGGCGCCCTGGCGGACACCGCGATTCATGCGCTCTCGTTCGTTCCCGCGAACGCTCTCCAGCGCGCCCTGCGGCGCTTGAAGAGCCTCGTCGAGACCGGAGAGACACCGACCACGGAGCGGAACCCCTCGGCGCGGATGCCGGCGGCGCGTCGCGGAGCGAGGCTCGCGACGTCGAGCGTCGTGTCGTGACCCCCTGAACGAGGAGGCGGAAAAATGCGAGCTTTGTGCTGGAACGGAGTCAACGACTTGCGGGTCGAGACGGTGCCGGATCCCGCGATCGTGAACCCGCGTGACGCGATCGTGAAGGTGACGAGCTCGACGACGTGCGGCTCGGATCTGCATTTCATCGACGGCTACGTCCCGACCATGCGCGCCGGAGACGTGATCGGGCACGAGTTCATGGGGGAAGTCGTCGACGTGGGCCCCGAGGTGAAGAAGGTGCGGCGGGGCGATCGCGTGGTCGTACCGTCGTTCATCTGCTGCGGCAGCTGCTGGTACTGTCAGCACGACCTCTGGTCTCTGTGCGACAACACGAACCCCAAGGCCGAGCTGCAGGAGAAGGTCCTCGGCTACCCTACAGCGGGCATCTACGGGTACACGCACGCCTTCGGCGGCTACGCCGGCGCGCACGCCGGGTACGTTCGTGTGCCGCACGCCGATCAGGACTGCTTCAAGGTGCCGGACGGCGCGACGGACGAACAGCTCGTCTTTCTCTCCGACGCCGCTCCTACCGGCTACATGGGCGCCGACTTTTGCGACATCGAGCCCGGTCAAGTCATCGCCGTCTGGGGTTCGGGCGCCGTGGGCTTGATGGCGCAAAAGAGCGCCTTCTTGCTCGGCGCCGAGCGCGTGATCGCGATCGACCGATTTCCGGAGCGGCTCGCGCTGTCTCGCGATCGAATCGGAGCGGAGACGATAG
>JAEZYO010000669.1 GCA_023419055.1 Pseudomonadota bacterium
GGCGATGACCTGTGGCGGCTCGGCCGGCTCGGCAAGATCGAGCAGGGGGTCATGGCGGGCAGGATCGAAGAGCTGATCTCGGAGACGGAGACCGGGAAGATGGCTGCGCGCGTCTCGAATGGCGTCAGGGTGCTGGGCGCAGCGCTCGGCGCGTGGGAGCGGTCCCCGATCCCGAAAGAGCGCACACGGGAGTTCCTCTCGCTCTTCAAGATCATGAGCGATGGGATCGACTTCGTCCGCACAACCGTCATCGGGATCTCCCCCGATGCCCTCGCGGCCTGCGATGACGCGCTGGCCGTCTTGTGGGGTCGAACGCCGAACGACCCCGTGTCCGCGGAGGCGTACAGCGCGGCCTTCACCGCCGTCCGCGTCTTGATGGCGGAGCTGATCGAGATCGGGGACCGCGAGAGCGCCGCCGAAGACGAGATGCGCAAGGCGCTCGCGACGGTGGCGCTCCCCGATGAGAAGGAGCTCAAGATGGTCGCGCGCTACCGGGCGATGCTGGAGACCAGCCTCCAGCGGCGCATGACCGCGCTCGAACAGCTCCGCGGCCTCGCGCCAACGGAGGCGCCGGGCGAGGAGGACAAGGAGCGCGCGCGCGAGTACCGCGTGAGGCTCCGCCTCGTGGGGTAGGTGATCCTGTCCTACATCGTGGACTTCGTTCTGCGTGGGTTCCTCGCCCTGCGCTAGGCGTACGGCTCGTCGCGAACGTTGCAGGCAGGGGGAGAGTGGGGTCCCCATCCCTTTGTCTCACACGAGGGGGGTCTGCGGACCGCGCAGATCGCTCGCTGATCCGGGAGGCGCAAGATCGGAATGAGCCTCACCGGCCCCCCCAACCTTTCTCACGAGGACCCAGGCCGGAGGGGTGCGCGGCTTTTTTTTCGGGGGTACCCAACCGCCGGCGTCGACCGACCAGGCGCGGCGGACACTTGGTGCTTTCGCTGGTGCGCCGTCCGCCCTCGATCTGCCGCTACAAACCGCTCTTCCAGTTCAAGCGCGCGTCCCCTTCCTTTCGGGGGAACAGGCCTGCGATCGGCACCGATGCGCCGTAGTTGCCGAGGCCACTAGACATCTCGACGCCGTGAGCCACCGGGCTCCTGGATGAAGAGGCCGTAGAGATCGCAGCCCAGCCGACCGATCCTCCAGGCGACAGGGGCCTTGCCTCTCTTCCGCTCGTCCTCGGCGATCCTCTTCCAGGCCTTCATCTCCTCCTCGTAGTAGCAGCCCACCTCGAAGAACCGGGCCCCAGCGTTGAAGACCAGCCAGATGAATCGGAGCAAACAGGCCAGGACGAGCGCGAGCCCCCAGGGAACCTGGAACTCGCGCTTGAACCAGCACTCCACACCGAACCCCAGCGCGAAGACCAGGAGCAGGATGCTCGAGGTGACGCGGAGGCCCGCCGAGTAGCCGTTCAGCTGCTGCCTCATCGCCATGACATCGCCCCTTCAGCTCTTTCGGAGTCGGCGCTACTCGTTCTGTCGGGTCGACCTCCGGTGCGGGAAACGTTGCTGCGGAGGTCCGCGCGAGAAGTGCGACCCTCGCGCGGACCACCGCTTCCGTCTACACCGCGCCGTCTACAACGGCGCCTCCTCCTCAGCGTTCGCGACGTCGATGTAGGGAGCAAGCTTCTCATCCTCGCAGGCATCGGAGCCGTTCGCCTCCGATGCGGCGCTGTACCCGAGGCAGCGCGAAAGGCGGATCACCATCGGGCTGCTGCAAGGCAGTTCGCCCGCTCCCTTGATGCTCTGGATTCGTCTCCTCGTCTTCCGGATCAGCTCGTCGCTCTGGCGAACGACGTCTTGGAGGCGATGCAGCTTCGCGAGATCCACCACGCCACCGACGTTCCTGCCGTAGTCCCGCTCCGTCTGGATCTCCTTCATCGCAGTGGTTCGGATCTTCTGGAACCTGCACAGGCGGGAGGAGAGGACGGGTGACATGAACTTCGGGTCGCGCTTCCGTCTCTCCAGGAGTCGTTGCTGCTGTTCAGCCTCTGCGTCCCTGGCCGCCTGCGCCTCCTCCTCCATCTCCCTTTCGAGGCGAGCCTTGTCGGCGGCCACCGCCTGCTCCTTCACGAGCGCGGTCCCGGCATCGACCACCATCACCTTCAAGATGGTCGCGCAGTTCCTGAGGGTCACGGGCCTGTAGTCGCGGAGAGCAACGGAGACGTAGGTCTGACGCAGTTCGTCTCGTGCTGAGGGGCCCATGCGGCGGGTGTCGGGCCAGGGAGTGATGGGCTCCACGTACTTCAGATCGAACGGGAACGCCGGGGTCGTGCTGTCCGCATCGGTCCACCTCCGCGGCGGCACCATGCCTTGGTCGCTCCACTCGGGCGGACGGACGACGACGAGCTCGGTTCCGACCTTGTCGGCTCTCCCGTGTGCCAGCAGTGCAGACAGGAGGCGACTACCCTCGTCGGCATATTCCCCAGGGTGAGCCTGGAAGTCTCTCCGGGCTCGTTCGATGACGGTGCCGCCTGGGAGCGTGATTCGGTTCCCGTAGAAGGGAATGAGGGGACAGGCGTCGGTGATGTGGTGAACCCACTCGTCATCCCAGCTCTTCGGGTATGGGACGGCAAGCACGCAGGATGTCTTGAGGACCGGGTACACCGTTCCGTTCCAAGCAGGCGGTGGCAGCTGCCGCGTCAGCTCGTTCTCGGACAACTCGATGCTCAGAACGAGGAGCCTGGAACCTGTGAGTTCGGGGCCGGAGAGGCCGAGCTCAAGGACGGGGCCCAAGCTCTCGCGGAACTGACGAAGGCCTTCGTAGTACGGCTGGAGAACGGGGCTGCCTGCGACCATCTGGCCAGTCGTCCTGTCGCGGACCGCTTCTCTCGCAGTGGTCAAACCCGCGGCCTCGATCAAGGAGATGGTCGCGTCCACCTTGGTCGCGAGTTCGGACAGCTCCTGGGCCGTCATCGTGTTCACGGACTTGAGGCTCGTCAGCAGTGCTCGGTAGGAGGCTTCGGCGTCTGGAGCGATGACCCGTGACTTTGCGCCGAGGGAAGTGTGCGACGGACCGGGCGGCCCGGGGAGCCTCCGCGGCGTGCTGGCGGCCTGACCGATGGCGCCCCCGGGGACCGCGCTCACGAGAAGCACAGCCGGCACGATCATCCGGAGACGTTCACGGAACACGCAGGCCGTGAAGGCTGACGTCTTGGTCATCCTCTTCCATCTGTGCATGTCGTTCTCCTTCTGCTGGATCGGCTGGCGAGCCTGCCGTGGGTTCGTCACATGTGAGGACGTGACCGATAGATCTCCCCCGTGCGCGTGACCTCGCGTCTCGAGGGAGTCTCGTTCTTGCGGACTCTCGGGCCTACTTAGGGAGGATGGCCGCCGAAGCGGTACGGCCGGACAGTCCCTTCGCGATAACCGCTCGAAGCTCAGAAGTGATCGCGACGAGCGCGTCGCCGTTCCGCAGAGGAAGACCGGTCCAGGTGTGCAGGTCCTCAAGCGAGACGTCGGTCCCGACGTGATGGAGTAGCTCGTTCGCCGTGACGATCTTCCCGTCGGGCAGCCCGTCCAGGCGATCTTCCTGGTCCGGCCCCAAGGGCAGCGTGACAAGAATCGGTGCCCCGCTGTTCGTGAACTTCAGGCCAGTCGGGATCACGAGAGAGTCGACCACCTCACCCGCCGGAACGTCGAAGCTGAGCTGAAGGGGAGTGGACGAGTACCTGGCGACATCGACGAATCCGAGCGTGTCCGACTTGATCTTCCGGTTGCTCTTCGTCGAGATGAAGCACTCGCTCCCGAAGATCGTCGAGTCAGGATCGGCATGGCGGTACACGAGGTTCAGCTGGACGGACGAACCACCTTGAGACGTGGAGACGCGGACGCCGTTCAGCTCGACGGAGGAGTTGCCACGCGAGAGCGAGACGCGTCCGTTGAGGACATCGGCCGCCATGCCGATGGCCTTCATCCCGCTGATCGTTGCGCCGAGGTCACCGACGCGCTTGCATCCTCGCTCCTCGGCGCGGTGTTGCCATGCCAGTGCCGCTTCCGCGTTCCCCGAACGGAACTGAGCCATGGCCATCGAACATGCCGCGTCTCCGTCGGCGTTGATCTTGGATGCGTACTGCTCGTAGAGGCTGCCCAAGACTTCCCACTTGGACGTTCGAGCGGACTCGTCGATCACGACCGAAAGAAGTTCTGTCGGGGCGCCTTCGGGGAACATCGACAGCGCCCGCAACCGAAGGTCGAGCGCAGCAGTGCGGCCCTGCTTGGCCTCCACCGCTGATGCATGGCCCCAGACGACCCAGGGATCGTCCGGGAACTCCCGCGCCGCAGCATCGAAGGAGTCGAACTGCTCTTGTCCTGGGGGAAGAGCGCGTGCTGCGAGGTAGGCGTACCTGGGATCGCCGGGATGGCTCTTGCGGAGGCGAGCGTAGAGCTCGACCACCCTGGCTCGCTCCTTTTCGACGTGCCTGTCCTGCCAGACGCGGTGCCACTGCACGTCGCGGTGCAGCGAAACGACGAAATCCGAGTCGCGCATCGCGAAGACCACCACCGTTGCCAGGCCAAGAAGGGCAACAAGACCGAGCGTCCAGACAAGCTTCGGCGTCCAGGAGAGCCGCGGTGCCCTTACACGCGGGTGCGGCGGGGTGGTGGCCGAACCCGAGGGCGCCACTCTCTCGCCGCAGTGCTTGCATTTGATCGCGACCGCGAGGATCTCCTCGCCGCAGAACGGACAATTCTTCGTGTCGCGCCGCATCTCCATGTTGTTGTCCTCCCCGCCAAGATGCGGTGTGAGTCTACCGCGGGTTCGTCACATGTGAGGTACTCACCTCGGCGCACATCCCTGACCGTGCGGGCATGGCAGCCCGCACGTCCGGAGCCGATCGGCCCTCCCGCATCGCGCGGCAGTCACCCCGGTTCGGCGCGGAAGCCAAGGCCCTCGGTCAGCGGGTACGGGCGATGAGGGACGCGCGGGGATGGACCTTGGAGAAGGCTGCCGAAGCCACGAACTTGGATCTGAAGCACTTCCAGAAGATCGAGGCGGGAAAGCTGAACGTAACCCTGGTGACGCTGGTTCGGCTGGCCGAGGGCTTCGGTGAGCCAATGGAGCGTCTCTTCAGAGGCGCGCGGCGGTCCTCGAAGAAGTGACGGCGTGGACGTGACCAGGGTCGGGCCCGCCCACGCCGCCCCTATCTCCTCGACCTACTGCTCTTGGCGGCGACCGCAACCGGTCGGAGGACCACCTCCTCGGCGTCGACTTCGGCCGCTTCAACTACGGCGCCGTGAGGCGCCCAGAACTGCTCAACCGCCAAGTCACGTCGCGCGACCCGGCCCAGATCCCGGAGCCGGGTCGCAACGAGGGCGAGGATCGCCACCGTCTGCGCCCCGGTGTCCTCGCCCTCGAGACCGCCATGGCGACCGAGGTCCACCAGGGTGGCTGCACCCTGAATCGCCTGCTCGATCGTGGCGAGCTCGTGGCTCAGGCTCACCGCCTTCACGACGAAGCCCCCGTGCAAGCGTACGCGAAGGGGCACGACTGGCATGCCCAGCCGCGGATGGGATAGCTCACCCCGGCCTCGATGGCTCGCAGGATGCCCTGCACGGTTCGGAGGAGATCGTCCTCGTCGCGTTCAGCGCGCTCGATCTCGGCGATCTGCACCTGGGGGTTCTTGGTCTTGATGCAGATCTGGAACCGGAGTCCCACATCGCCGAACCCCATCTGTCGGGCAGCGAGCTTGTAGCAGGTGGGCTGGAGGTCGAAGTCGAGCTGGTCGCGGGTGTACCTGCGCGATGACGTCTTGTGTTCGACCACGACGTACCCGTCCTCGTTTCCAGCCAGGAGATCGATGATGCCGACGAGCGCCTCGTCAAGCACTTCGCCGGTATCGGGATCATGGATCTCGACCTGGAACGGCTTCTCGACCGCCTCGACGATGAGCCCTGTCTCCCGCGCAGCCACACATTCGCAGAAGACGCGAAGCATCGAGATGCCCTTGTCCACGATGTGGCCCAGGTCGCTGTCCTCGTCATCCCCTGCCTGGAGGGGAATCGGGCCGGACGACTCCCTCTCCCACGCGGTGCGGAACACGTCGAGGACGAGGTCCTCCTCGAGTGCCTGGCCAGTGGCCTTCAGCTCCTGGTAGTGGGCCGCGAGCGCTTCGTGGAACGCTGAACCGAAGGCGAGCGGCACGGGCACGAACGCGGGCGCCACCCCGAGGATGTACTTCAACGCGAACTTCCGCGGGCACGCGAGGTGGGTCTTCAACTGCGACACGCTGATATAGAGCCCCGAGGGCAGCTCGGGCTTTCCCATGGCTACCCCTCCGCTCCGGGCTCGGGCTGGTCGTGGCCGTTGCCCGCCTGCTCCGACATGGCGCCGATGATCTGGCTCGCCTGTTCGCGGCTCAAGAACTCCGGCTGGGAGCCGAACCGGCCCTTTACGAACTGCCGGAGTGCCTGCTGCTCGTACCCGAGCTTGCGCCCGAGAGCCCAGATCGCGGAGAGCTGCTTCGAGCTCAGGCGCGTGCGAACGGGAGCGGCCGAGGGGCGAGCCGAGGCCTGCTCGCGGTCGACCGGAACGACGGGCTTGGGAGGCGGCGGCAATGGCGGTGCGGCAGGTCTGGTCGGAAGCGTCGAGATGGACACCCTGTCTCCGGAGTCGGAGGGCAGGTTGTCATCATCGAGTACGCCAGCGAACGCTTGCCAGCCCACGCCGAAGAACGCTGCGGCCTTCTTGAACGCGTTGGTGTACGCGCCCTTTCGCGCGTCCGCCTCCGAGATGGCGGTGTGGCCGCCGTCGGCCAGCGACTCCGCGAACACGACGAAGTCGCCCTCGATCCACTCGCCGAGCTCCAAGGTGATGTCGCAGATGGCCTCGAACGCGGGCCGACCCTTGGACGTGAGCACCTCCTTCACGGTGACGGTCCGGTGAGCGCGCCAGGCGCCCACGCCCAGGACCTCGTTCAGCCGGTTCGCGATGTGCTGGTAGCCGATGCCGGCGGTGTCGTAGCCCCGTCCGGTGAGGCGCCCCTCGGTGCGCTGGATGCAGTGCTCCGGGAACGGTGCGGACAGAGCAGCGTAGATCTTCTTCTTCTCGTCGTGGGTCACGTTTCACCTCTGGGAGTTGATGCAGACGTGGCTGTCTGCACCTGGGCTTATCCCTTCGGTGAAGGCGAGATTTCCGGCCGGCGTGAGCTCGTCCCCTGGGCAGCGCGCTCTCACAATCTCTGCGCTCGCGCCCTTCGAGCCTGCTAGCGTTCGTCAGATGACACCGACGATGCGGAGCGAACAGCACATGCCCACCGGGTTCATCTACGTGATGACGACCGTCACCAAGAGGTACGAACAGGAAGCGTTCTGCAACGTCCCTACCCAGTGGCACGACCGGCTCTATTTCGGCCCGTGCAAGATCCCCATGCGACCCAGGATGGACGTGGGAGACCACGTCTTCGGCGTCTCACCGTCCCATGCCGGCACCCGGAGGATACTGTTTGCTGCCCAGATCGCGGAGCGCCTCACGTTCGCCCAAGCCTACGAGCGCTTGCCCGACCTGCGAGGGCCCGTCGGCCCGATCCATGTGCGTCCGGTGAAGAAGGACGCTCCATTTCCTCGGTCGTCGTATGAGCACATCCCTGGCGCGATTCATAGCGGCGACTGGGAACGCGATCTCGCTCTCCCGCAGCTGGATGCGTTCTTCATGTGCAGTCCCGCTGATGGGTGGCTGAACAGATGGCTTGGACGATACGGCCCCGAGATCGACGATGACATGGTTGCGTTCCTTCGAGGGTGCCCCGTGCACGGAAGAGCGGGGCACCTTGCCGACCACAGCGACGCGACTACGGAGAACCCCGTCGCCTACGGCGGCCTGTACCAAGGCCTTCACCTTGAGACCGGAGAACCCGCGCGGCTCCTCAGCATGTGCGCTGACCGCATGCGAGGAATCGAACTTCCCCCCTTGGTCGATTCCCCTCGTCTGGCCAAATACGCTTCCGGAGGCTGTGGCTGTTCGCAGGACCGGACCCGGGCAGCGGGCGGATGCACATGAGACCGGCAAGAGACCGAGGTCTCTCATTCATCGAACCGTGAGGACGAGGAGAATGAAGGGGACGGTCTTCTACTCTTGGCAATCAGACGTTCGAGCGGCAGCATGCCGGTCGCTCATTCAGCACGCGCTTGAGAAGGCGGTCGTCGAGCTTGCGAAAGACGTGAGCCTCGACGTCCAACCGGTCGTAGATCGAGACACTCAAGGGCTGCCCGGTAGCCCTGACATCGGCACAGCTATTCTCGCGAAGATCGATGCCGCGACGGCAATCGTGGCGGATGTCACGCTCGTGGCCAGAGGCAGGGAAGGTCGCGCCGCCCCCAACTCGAACGTGCTAATAGAATGTGGCTACGCGCTGAAGGCTCTCGGGCTCGAACGGATCGTCTTGGTTCAGAACACCGCGTTTGGTGGCCCTGAGCAGCTTCCGTTCGACCTGCGACAGAAACGAGTGTTGACCTACTCGTCCCCCGAGGACTCGCAAGAGCGTGCTCCCGAACGCCTACGATTGCAGGAGGAACTCAAGACAGCCATTCGCAGCATCCTGAGCGTCCCCAGGGTGCGCGGCCGTCCGGATGTCGATCTCCGGATCGACTACAAGAAGCAGCAGATCTCGCAGAAGGTCCACCACTATCGCCTCGTCGTTATCTTGAGCAACACGGGCACGAAGCGATTCGACGACTGGGAAGTGGAGGTCGTGTTCCCCACGCTCTTACTTGAGCCCGGCGTCATCGTCGGGATCAAGGACAACGCTCGGTCCGACGCCAGCGACTCCTTCTTTGTGGCGTCGCGTCGAGCAATGGGCCCCATCAGACCGGGTGATCGCAAGGAGGTTACCATCGGGTATCGGGTCGACGATGACATCTACTTCAATCGCCCGGAGGTCTTCGAGCGCATGGCCACGGCACGAGCCTTGGTCGATGGTGAGATCGTAGCTGAAGTGCGACGGTCAGTGAGCGAGCTCCAACAGTTCTAGGGCAACGCGCGACGGGAGGAGGTGACCGCAGCCCTGTCTAGCTCTCCAGCTTCACGAGTCGCAGTAGACCGTCCACTGCCTGAAGTGGCCCTTCGTCAGCTTGCATCAAGAAGTGGAACGCCCCCGGCCGTGCTGCACCGGGGGCGCCCCGTCCTCAGCTGACCCTACGTGACTCCCGCCTGAACCAGTCGCGCACAGCGACGGCTACCACCGCCACGACCTCCAGGACGAGCACCACGAGGGCTCTCTTCTTGCTCACCAAGAGGACCTCCTCGACCGCCGGCCGGCGATGCTGAGAACGTCCGAGGAGGTCTGCCGAGGACTACCCGGCGAAGAGCTTCTCGGCGCTGCCGCCGTCGATGGTCGAGAGGTCCGTGATTGCCTGGTTGTCATCGCACCACGGAGCGAGCCACTCCCGCTCGACACCGATCCCCAGGCCCAGGATCGTGACGCCCATGGCGAGCGCGACCTCACGGATCTTGACTGCGCTAGCCGGGTCGCTGCCACCGTCGGTGACAAGGACGATGTCGGCCTTCTTGAGCTGGCCCGGGTTCTCGCGGATGAGGTCGAGGGCTCGCGCGAGAGCAACTCCGATGTCGGTCCCGCCAGCGCAGGCGGTGAACAGCGCCTCCTCCGGGAGCGGGTGGCCGGGCTTCACCACGGCCTCGAACTTGGCGTGGCAGTCGAAGGCGACCAAGGCGAACACCCGCTTCTCTCGCTGGGCTTGGTCGAGGAGAGCGAGCGCCAAGGCCGTTGCCCAGATGTCCCTCGGTCCATCCATCGATCCGCTCTTGTCCAACGCGACGATGAGCGGGCCTTTCCCGAGGGGTGCGTTCCCGATGAGCCGGTACTGGGGCGCAGCGTGCTCGATGAAGCTACGCATGAACTCGAGGCGCAGCCTGGGGTGGGTGAGCTTCACCATCTCGGACGGGAGGAGCCGAGCGAGCTCGCCACCCTGCTCGATGTCGGCGATCTCATCCGCGCCGTGCTTGTACTTCTGGCGCCGCTTCGAGGCGGCGATCCTCTTGAACCGCCCGGCCAGGAGCGCGATCTGCTTCAGTCGGGCGTCCGTCTTCAGGCGGGCGGAGAGTGCCCGGATGGCTCTCGCGGGCATGGGTCCGCCGAGCGCGGACCCGGTCCCGGGCATGCCGGTGAAGCCCACTTCCTGGAGCCCCTCGACCGTCTCGCGCAGCTCGTCGATGGCCTGGGATGCCCTATCGCACCCTCGTCCGAGGCGTTTCCGGAGAGCGCTCTCGGGTGGTGTCGCGTCGAGTGTGTTCTGGCTCTGCTCCTGCGGGAGCTGGGGCTTCAGCTCGCCCAGGATCGTCTCGACCGCCGTCCCGGCTGCCATCGGGTCGCCCCGGCACTCCGAGGCCAGCCTGGTGAACGCTGGGAGCTTCGCGCAGGTCTGATGGATCGCGTTGGCCCAGGCCGCGAGCTTCTTGTCCTGTTTGTTCGCGGGGAGCGGTTCTGCGTCGCCGGAGTAGAGCCGGTCGAAGAGCTCGTCCTCAAACTTCTGGAGGGGGTTGTCCTTCTCGCCCCTGGATGTCTCCAGCCCGCGTGCGTCCCGGTGAAGGTAGACGTGCCACCGCGGCACGTCGAAGACGATCCTCTTCATGACCGCGCGCTCCTGAGCCCGAGCCCGGCGCTGACCGTCCTCGCCAGCTCGGTGTGGATTGCGATGATCTCGTCGTTCGCGTCCTGGATGATCGCCGCTGCGCGACGTCCGGCACCCTTGGCGAGCTGTCCGAGCTTCTTCTGTTGCTGCTGAAACTGCTCCAGGGCTTGGGCCGCTTGGGCGATGTACGTCTTCCGATCCCCGGCCAGCAGGGCCGCCACCTTGGCGGCGGTCTCCCGAGCGGCATCGAGGATCTCGACTGCTTGGGCGCCCACCGGATCGGCCAGCTTCCCGACCAACCGCGCCACCTTGGGCCGCTCCTTGGGCTCGCGCCAGAGGGAGTCGGTGAGGATGGCCAGGTCCTCGGGGGTGGTCTTCCTCTCACCCGCCAAGTACGCGACTGCCTGAGTGAGCTTCAGCGACTTCTTCCACCGGCGGTCGGAGGCGACGATCCCCTCGGCGTTGCAGGCGTCGCGGATCTGGATGAGCGCGTCGATGGTCTCGTCGGTGACGACGACGTTTGCGAGCTCGGCCTGCGCCTTTCGCAGGTCGGCCATCGTCATGATCGGCGAGGCGACAGGGTCCGGCGACGACAGAACGAGCCGGAGGCTCGATGGCCTGAGCAGATACCCCACTTCGAACCGGAGCAGGAAGCGGTCGAAGAGTGCCTCCAGCTCCTTGCCCTCGGGGAGCTCGTTCGAGGCCCCGAATAGCGTGACCAGCGGGCACGAGACGGGGGCGGCCTCGCCGTTGTGGAAGACGCGCTCGTTCACGAGCGTGAGGAGCGAGTTCAGGATGGCGCTCGAGCTTCTCCAGATCTCGTCGACGAACGCGAACTCGGCGTCCGGCAGCTTGCCAGTGGTGATCCTCGTGAACGAGTCTCGCTCCAGGGCCTTCAACGAGATGGCGCCGAAGAGCTCCTCGGGCGTGCTGAACTTCGTGAGGAGCCGCTCGAAGTAGATGCCGCCGAAGGCCTGCGCAATGGCACGGCAGAGGCTCGACTTGGCAGTTCCGGGCGGCCCGAGGAGCAGGACATGCTCGCCCGCGAGAATGGCCGCGAGGGAGCCGTCGATGACGTCCCGGCGCTCGGGGAAGCGGGTGGAGAGATCGGTCCGGAGCTGCTGGATCTGGTGGTTCATGGAGGTCCTCCCTGGACAGCGGCATGCCGAAGACGAAGCGCACCTGCGCATTCGCGCTACGATGGTGAAGGTGAACAACCAAGACTGAGGGAGCGATGAACTTCGACAGGAAGCGGGCCGAACTCTCTATCGTCGAGGTGATCCCGGGCCGTGCGATGCACGGGATGGGGTTCCACCTGCTGGACAACCTCATTGCGACTGCATGCCACTGCCTGCCTCGCGTCGAACGGAAGGTGATCCTGCCGAGCCCTGATGCTCTCGGTCTAGATCCTGTCGCGGTTCAACTTCGACAGTGGGGGTCGCGAGCTGCCGCACGCGCGCTTGTCATGGCAGCTGATCCTTGCTCGGATCTCGCACTGCTCGGGTCCAGTACACTCGGTGGAACTGATCTGCCCTCGGATGATTCAGCGAAGTTCGACGACCTCATGGAACGGCTACTGCCGGCTTCCCCAGAGTTGGAGCCGCCCGATGACGGTCGTGCCTTCATCTACACGCACGAGGGCAAGTGGGTCGAAGGTACCGCAAGGCGTTCCTTCCTGTTCTTGAGAGGGCATGGGAAGGGGATTCGAGGAGGCACATCCGGCGCTCCGGTCTTCAGCGCGAGCGGAAAGGTGCTCGGGATCGTGAGCTTCGCCGACGGCTCCGGGCAGGAGGTCAGGTTCTGCTCCCTCGCGCGCCACCTTCCTGGTTGGGTACTCAGCTTGGCCCGCCAGGAGAAGGAAGGGGCGCCGGAACGCCAGGGCAGACGGGAAGCCGGGGGTGTTCGTACTACGAAGGCCCGGCGCCGTTCTCGGTCGGCTTCCCAGGAGCACCAGGGAAGCTTCATGGAGGCTACGCGGCGACCTTCTCGTTGAGGATCTTCTCGATACTGCCGGCCAGGTCGGCGAGAGTCTTGTCGAGATCCTGGACGTGGACCTGGAGGACGTCCCGGTAGAGCGCCGCCCTGTTCTTCAGCGCCTCGAAGGCGTCCAGCCGCCGCACCAGGGTCGATGGCCGGTCGGGTGGCGAGACGACGAATCCTGCGACCTCTGCCTTGAGCACGGCCAGCTCGTCCTCGATGGCGAGCGTCGCGGCGTCGCCCAGGGTCCTGTTGGCGTCAGCGGATTCGTGTACGGGCAGCAGATAGACCCGCGAGCTGCCGATCTTTTCGATGGCACCCTGGAGGCGCCGGACGGCCTCCGCGTAGGGGGTAGGCACCCAGTACACCCCGCCGTGTTCACGAAGCGTCACTGCTGCGCAGGCATTCAGGATCTTCATCATCGCCCGGCGGATGTCATCGGAGGTATGGGTCGAGCGGAGCTCGCCAAACCTGGCAGCGATCACACTGGCGAGGTCGTGGCCGGCGACGTCGGAGGACACGATCTCGGCCCGGCGGTCGAGGATGACGCGGGTCTCCTGCTGGTATGTCACGCTCCCGTCCGCGTGCTTCGTCTCGCGCACGATGGCGAACACGACTTCGGACTCGTCGTCCTTCCCCAGCCTGATCAGTCGGTCCGGCTGGCCGACGGCGGTCTCGCGCACGGCAGCCTTCAGCGCCTTCTCCGCGGTGGGCGGTTCGGGGAGGTACTGCGGTGAGAGCTGGGCGTTGGCCCAGATCTCCTCCAGCGGAGACCTGTCGATGCGTGCCTCGGCGAGGGTCCACCAGATCAGATCGCCGAGGTGCTGCCCTCCATGGTTCAGGGCGGACGTGAGCTTCTCGAGCGTCATGGGGCCTCCTAGGTCGAAAGCTCATGTGCCTCGACCTCAGGGTCTTATCCCCAGGGCTCGTTCGATCTTGCCCGTGGAACGGTTGTTGGCGAGCCAACCGCTACTCGCTGCGGTGGGCGGTCTCCGTCTCGCGTCGGCGCAGCAAGCGAATCGACGCATGGATGGTCGAGAGGTACAGGTAGAACATCCACGGGAGCCAGATGTCGCGGTCGTACTCCGTCTTCTGCGTGGCGCTCTGGTGTCGGATGGCAAACCCGTTTGCGATGTTGAAG
>JAEZYO010000707.1 GCA_023419055.1 Pseudomonadota bacterium
GTTTCCGGCTCCTGAATCGTGGGAGCCAGGCGGACCTCTTTCGTCGTGTCGTCGACCGCGCCGGCCAAGATAAAGGTGGCGAGGGCGTCGTCACCGTCGAGGTCACCGTAGGCGCGGGCCTCGAAGGTCAGGTTGTCGCTGCCCCTGTCGTAGGCGTACGCGTAGTAGGTCGGATCGCTGATCGAGAACTTCAGGCAGTTCCAGGGGTTGCCATCGCCCTTCCAATCGGTGGCCGCCGTCTGGACCTTCGCGTTCTTCGGAACCGTGTCCGGAGTCATCGGCGCGCTGGGGCAGAGTTGATGCACGGCGTCCGCCGTTGCGCCGGCTTCGAGCACGGTGCCCGCCATTCTCTCGCGCTGGTATGCCGCGGTGGCGTCCTTACCGAGGCGGCCGAGCATCTCCTTGGCCTCGGCAGTCTTCGCGCTCGTGAGGTAGCGCTTCACGCCGTACACGGCCAGGGCGGCGAGGATGCCGATGATCGCGACGACGATCATGAGTTCGACGAGGGTAAAGCCGCGTTGGTTCTTCATTCTGCGCATCATGGGGTCGGTTCTCCTTGGGATGAGTCGGGTGGCGGTATCGCTGGGAGCGGCGGGCCACCCGACCCGCACGCCTTGGTTTGTCCGTCAGTGAGACCTATTCGGTCTCCGAGTAAATTTCGTCGGTGAAGCTGGAGCTGATGAAGATCGAGAGGTCATCAGTGCTGGAATCGACATTGGCGGCCGCCTTCACCACGTACCAGGGGCCGCTCGGAGACGCGGGGTAGTTGAGCGTCCCGGTGAGGTCGACGTCAGTGTCCGTCGCGAGAGTGCCGCCGCTGCCCGCCACGCACGCGTACCCGAATCGGAGCGGCCCGCCGGGGCTCACGCCGAGAGCCCTGAAGTTTTTCAGGATGTCGCCATCTTCGGCGCCCCACTGCGTCTTGGCGTCGCTCAAGGCGGCCTTCTTCGTCGGGTAGAGATTGTCGAGATCCGGGCTGACGTTGAGGTAGGTGAAAGTCTCGTCCTTGTACGATTCCTGCGCGGCCTTGATCGCCTGGATCATCTCCGGCGCCTCGCTCATCTTGGCCGCGCGGACGTACCCGCTGACGGCGTAGACCGCGAGCGTCGAGAGCACCGCGATGATCACCACCACGATCATGACTTCCACGAGCGTGAAGCCTCTGGTTCGGGGGGCGCGGCGATTCATGCGAGCGAACCGAGCTAGTGCAGCCGCTGTGCCAGGTCGCCGCGGAGCACGCCGCAGTGATGAAAAATGGGTCATCGCTCGCGAATCGAGCCGAATCAGGCCAGAACGTGAGAGCCGACGTTCTCCTACACCTCCGGCGAGCCCTTACGAGCGCCGAGATAGGCCTTCAGGTGGGGTGACGAAAATTGTCACCGGGGCCGCCGGCCGAAGCCGAAAACGGGCCTGCTCGAAACAGAGGCTCAGTCCCGCTCGTTCTCGACGATGACTTCCGGGCTGAAGCTCGTCGCGACCACGCCGCAAAAAGTGCCGTCGCCGTCTTCGTCCGCTTTCGCTTGGACGACGTACCAGGGCTCGGTCGGAGTGGTGCTCGAGGGGAACTTGCGCGCGGTGATGATGTCGCCGTCTGCGGGCAGCGCATCTCGCGGCCCACCTGCGTCCACGCGGTAGGCAAACTCGACCCCGCGCTCCACGTCGGGCCGAAGCGTCTCCCACAAGGTTTTGTCGCAGGCGCTGAAGAACGGAAGCTTCTTGCCGGGCTCTTGGTCGTCAGGGCAAAACTTCGTGGAGTCGCCCAAATATTGTTGGTTCTCGGCTCGATACCGCTCTTGCGACGCCCGAATCGCCTGAATTACCGAGAGGGCCTCGCCGGTTTTTGACGCACGCATATGGCCGTTCAGCGCGTTCAACCCGAGCGCCGCCAGGATCCCCATGATCGCGACCACGGCCATCAACTCCGTGAGCGTGAAGCCCCGTTGATGGGCGAGTCGGCGTCGGGCCATGGTACGCGAGGATAGCCGATGGTGCCGCGCTTGCCCAATCGTTCGCGTGGAGCGCACAGAGCCGTACAGGCGCGCCGTCAGGCGTCGTCTTCTTCGTCGCCCGAACCAAGGCCCTGTTTTTCGAGGCGATAACGAAGCGATCGGAAGGTCACGCCGAGGAGCTTGGCCGCCTGCTTTCTGACTCCGCCGGTGCGCTCGAGCGCCTCCACGAGCAGGCGCCGTTCCACCTCGTGGAGGACCGCGTCGAGATCGCAGCCGTCCGGCGGTAGAGAGAGCAGGCCCGGGGAGGGGGCGCCCGCCTGTCCCGAGAGCTCGCGCGGCAGATCGCCGAGCCCAATCACGCGCGAGACGCTGAGCGCGACCGCTCGCTCGACCACGTTCTCGAGCTCGCGGACGTTGCCCGGATACGCGTATTGCTCGATGGCGCGTGCCGCGTCCGTGGTGAAGCCGACCACGTCTTTGCCCATTTCGGCGGCGAAGCGCCGCAAGAAGCGCTCCGCGAGCAGCGAGATGTCTTCACGCCGCTCTCGGAGCGGCGGGAGGTCGAGGCGGATCACGTTCAGGCGGTAGTAGAGATCCTGCCGGAACTTGCCGCGCTGGACGTCGCCCTCGACGTCGCGGTTCGTCGCGGCGAGCACGCGCACGTCGACCGGAAATTCTTGGGTGCCGCCGACGGGGCGCACGCTCCGCTCCTGGAGCACGCGGAGGAGCTTCACTTGCAGGGCTTGCGGGAGCTCGCCGACTTCGTCGAGCAGCAGCGTGCCGCCGTGCGCGTCGCGGAAGAGGCCGGGCTGCTTGGTGGCGGCGCCCGTGAACGCGCCCTTCTCGTGGCCGAAGAGCTCGCTCTCCATCAGCGCCTCCGGCAACGCGCCGCAATTGACGACGCGGAAGGGGCCCGACGCGCGATCCGAGCGCGCGTGGATCGTGCGCGCCACGCGCTCCTTGCCGGTCCCGCTCTCGCCGGTGATGAGCACCGTCGTGCGCATGGGCGCGATGCGATCGATGAGATCGAACAGCGCCTGAAAAGCGTGGCTCTTGCCGACGAGCTCGAGATCATCGCGGGTCGCTACCTGAGCGCGCAGGCGCGCGTTCTCCGCGACCAGCGCCTGCTTCTCGAGCGCCTTCGCGACCAGGGCCGCGAGCTCCTTCGGGTCGAAGGGCTTGGCGACGAAGTCGTAGGCTCCGGAGCGCATCGCGGCGATCGCGTTCTCGACCGTGCTGTGCGCGGTCATGAGGATGATCTCCGTCGAGGGGCTCCGCTGCTTGGCGGCGGCGATCACGTCCAGGCCCGACCCGTCCGGCATGGCGAGGTCCGTGAGCACGACGGGGAAGGGCGCGGGGTGCTGAGCGATGGATTCGAGGGCTGCCTTGAAGCCGGGTGCGGTGACGACCGAGTAGCCCTCGCGCCGGAAAAGGATCTCGAGCATCTGCCGGAGCGCGGGCTCGTCTTCGACGACGAGGAGCTTGATGGAGGGCGGCACGAGCGAGGTCACGACGGCCTTTCACCCTATCACTCCCGGCATTCGAGGCGGGGCTCTTGCTTCGAGGCGAGAACCGTCTAGGCTCTCGCTTTCTGGGCGAGTTTCGGCATGCCCGCTCTTGCTTTTCGACGCTTGGTTCTCGGCATCTTGCCGTTCTTGCCGCTCGTCCACGGCTGCTCGGCCGCTTCGGACGGTGACGTGCAGGGCGACGGGAACGGCGACCACGGCGAGCCGGACCAGGAGATCGCGTTCGAAGGCCTGATCGTACCGGTGCGTCTCGGCGTGCTCGAGCAACGGCGCATTCCGATCGTGGTCAGCCCGCCGGGTACGTACCAGGTGCGATTCGGCCTGCTCGAGGACGGAGGCCAAGGGCCGAACGACGCGCTCCTCGATCGCGACGTCGTCGACACCGACGAGACGGGCCGCGCCGAGGTGATCCTCACGGCTCCGAGCGCTCCCACGAACTTCTCCCTCCGAGCGAGCGTCGGGTCGGTCTCCGTCGCCGTTCCCGTGGTCATCGCCGCGGTGAACGAGGGCAAGCTCGTGGTCACCCCGAGCTACTCCGGGAGCCGCGCGTTCCCCGCCTGGTCGGCCTCGGTGTTCTCGGGCGTCACTTGCGAAACCTTGCAAGTCGCCGGCGCGTCGGCCGAGCGCTACGAGGAGGGGCATTCGAAGAACCCGATCACGATCGAAGGGGTGCCCGTCGGTAGCGTGGCTGTGGTCGCGCGGGTGGGGCGCTACATCGAGGGCTGCGCCACGTTGAGCGAGGTCGTGGAAGGCGCGAACAACCGACTGCTCGTGCCGATGAACGACCGCCCGATTCAGCTCGCGACCAGCAAGCTCGAGCTCAGGTTCGGCTTCGAGACGGTCTCGGAAGAGTGGAAGACGAGCATCGGCTTCGTGATCGACGCG
>JAEZYO010000732.1 GCA_023419055.1 Pseudomonadota bacterium
CATGCCGCCGCGCAGCGAGCGAGCGTCGCCTCGGCGCACGTCGAAGCGCTGTCACACATCGAGCGAGCCCTGGCCGCTCGGCTCGAGCTCCCCGACGATCCTCGACTGGGGGTGGAGCACGCTGCCATCTTGCTCACGCGTGGGGCAATCCTCGTCGCGACGCGTGGTTACCCTGCCGGCGCGCCCGACTTCGAGCGCATCATCGGGCTCGTTCCGGCGGAAGGCCCGACACTACACCTCGCGTTTGCCGCGCGCTGGGGCTTCTGGAACTTCAACAACGCTCGCTGCAGCCTCGACGTCTCCACCGGCCTGGCCTCCGAGCTCAAGCAGCTCGCGGAGACCTCGGGTGACACGACGCTCAGCCTCGCCGCGTGGGCCGCGGTTTGTCTGAGCAAGTTTTGCACGGGCCGGCTCGAAGAGGCGGTGGAGGCAAGCCGCTGCTGCGCCGAAGAATACGACATCGACCAGCACCGAGATCTCACCCTGCGGTATGGAGACGATCCTCGCGTCTCGAGCGGCTCGTTCGAAGCGCTGGCCGAGATGATCAGAGGCCGTCACGACCTTGCCACCCAGCGCGTGGACGAGGTCTTGCAGTTGATCGACGAGCTCGGATTCTTGGCCCAGAAGGCGGGCATGCACGGTCAATCCGCCTGGGTGTATCTCATCTGGGGCGGCTCCGGCGCCGAGCAGTCGAGCTACGCGCTCGCGCTCGAACACGCCGAGCGCGCCCTGCAGTTGGCGAGAGAGCACGGCTTCCCGTTCTGGGAGCTTTACGGCAACCTCATGAAGGCGGCCATTCGCAGCGCCTGCGGAGAGCCGGGAGCGGCGGCGGAGCTCAAGACGTATTCCGATATCTGGTGTAGCTTCGGCGCCAAGCTCGGTCGTTGTTGGCACCTGACGTTCGCCGGCCAGGGCTTGCACCGCTCGGGTTCGTTCGCCGAAGCCCTGCAGGCGTTCGATGAAGCGCTCGACTTTTGCGAGAGCCACGGCTCTCGGTTCTTCGAGGCCGAGGTCAGAAGGCAACGAGCTCTGCTGCTCGCCGATCCGAAGAACCCGAACCGAGACCTGCCTCGCGCGCTCGAAGAGTGTTGGAAAGGCGCCGACCAATCAGCGAGCATCGGCGCACACTGGTGGCAACTCGCCTGCCTGGTGACCGGCATTCGCCTGGCGGAAGAGCGCAATACGAATGCCTACGAGTCGCTGCGAGAGCTCCTCGGCACCCGGTTCCCCGCGTCGTCTACCGAACCGCCGCTCGTGCGGGAGGCGCGGGCGCTCGTCGCGTAGGACAGTCGGCGGATCGACGGCGAGGGCGAGTCGCCTCCCGGCAGCTCCGCCGAGAGGCCGCTCGACCTCATCATCTCTCCGAGAGGCTCACTCCGCCGCGCTCTTCACGGAGCGGTGCGCCTGCGACGGCAACGCGTCGAGCGTCGCGCCGCGGAGCGCTTCGAAGAGAGCAGCGTCCGTGGCCAGCGCGTCCCGGGTGCGGTCGCGACCTTGCCCGATGCTCTTTCCCGCGAAGGTGAGGTGGTTGCCGCTCTTCTCGATCACCCCGCAGGCCTGCGCGGTCTCGACGAGATCCGCGAGCACGTCGATGCCGACGCCCCAACGGATGTCGAACTCGGCCTCCGTGAACGGAGGCGCCACCTTGTTCTTCACCACCTTCACGCGGGTGCGGTTGCCCACCACGCTCTCACCCAGCGTGACCTTGCCGATCCGGCGCACGTCGAGCCGGACGCTCGAGTAGAACTTGAGCGCCTGACCGCCGGGCGTCGTCTCCGGGTTGCCGAAGACGACACCGATCTTCTGTCGGAGTTGGTTGATGAAGATCAGGGTCGTGTTGGTCTTGTTGGCGATCGCGGTCAGCTTGCGGAGCGCCTGGCTCATCAAGCGCGCCTGGAGACCCATGTGGGCGTCTCCCATGTCACCCTCGATTTCGGCGCGCGGAACGAGCGCCGCCACCGAGTCGACCACGACCAGCTCCACGGCCCCCGAGCGAGTGAGCATCTCCGCGATGTCGAGCGCCTGCTCTCCGCAGTCCGGCTGCGCCACGAGGAGCTTCGTCAAATCGATGCCGATGTTCTTGGCGTAGCGGAGGTCGAATGCGTGCTCGGCGTCGACGAAGGCCGCGACTCCCCCCAAGCGCTGCACCTCCGCGATCGCGTGCAAGGTCAGGGTCGTCTTCCCGCTCGACTCGGGGCCGTACACCTCCACGATGCGCCCGCGCGGATAGCCGCCGACACCGAGCGCCTCGTCGAGCGCGAGCGCCCCGCTCGGGATGACCGCGATGGGTTCGAACTTGCCGTCACCGAGCCGCATGATGGCTCCCTGACCGAAGCTCTTTTGAATGCTGCCGACGACTTCACGGATTGCTTCTTGCTTCTTGCGCTTCTCTTCCGACATGGCTGATTGGCTCCTTGCGGGCGGCGGGAGTGCAGCGCGCGTGCCAGTCGGAAAGTGCTGGATTTCGAGCCGTCGGGGGGGCTGTCGGTCAGTGGCGGCGTGCCGGCGAGCCGCCGCTCACTCCCCCTTGCTGAAGCGTTCGAGCGTCTTGCGCGACGGCGCGAAGAAGTAGCCGCCCCCGGTCGGGATCACGAAGTCCTCGTCAGCCACCACGTTCTGCTCGCCGTTCCAATAGATCTTGGCGGAGCGCCTGCGGCTGCCGCCGGCGTTCGTCTGACCGATGATGAGATCGTGCCCCGCGCCGTCGCTCTTGAAGCTGGGGTCGTTCGCCGATTTCTGGATGAACTCGAACTGGTCGGCGATGGAGGTTTGATAGCTCGCGAACAGGAGACCGCGATCCTTCTCCGTGGTGAACGGAATACCGCGCCGCAGCAGACGACGAGTCTGGGCGTGCTCCTCGCTGATGTCGGCACGGCCGCTGTCGTCTCGGGTGTAAGTCTTCCGAATGTGAGCGGCGAACGGACAAACCTTTCCGTGTGCGTCGCCCGCGAACTCGAAGTCGTTGTTCTCGAGGTCTTTTGCTCCGAGATCCGCGTCGTCTTTCTCCGGTGCCTTGAGGATGGGCGCCCCACTCTTCCAGCGACCGACGAGCATGGCCCCCAATTGATGAGCGCTGATGGGCGCGACGGACGAGAGCTCCCGGCTCCGTGCCTCGAGGAAGGCGTTGAACTTCTCCACCTCCTGACGCAGCCGGCGCACGACCAGAAAGGATCCATCCGCCATCCAGTGATCTTCGGGGACGGCCGATGGACCCGGCCGCTTCTCGAGCTCCTCCCGCAATTTTTGCTCGGGCGTGAGCTCGGGCCCCCTCCTTTCCGCGTGGTCACGCAGCGGAGGAACTGGCTCGCCGGGATAGCCGAGCACGAACTCGCCAGGCCACACCAGGTCTTGCCCGGGCTTGCCCTGGCCTGGTGCCTCCTTCGGCTTGTGACGGCGCGTCAGGACATCGAACGGATCTTCCGACGCGCGACCGCGGATGCCGGGCTGACTCACGCCGTCGAGGAAGCCGAAGTGCTCGTGCCCCTTGAGGTCTCCTCGCAACGTCTCGCCCTCGACGCTCGTGACGACCGCTAGCGACTTCGGCAAGTGGAGCAGCAGCGCCTTGATGCAGTCGTTGAGGTCGTCGGGCTCGTCGCTCGCGACGATCAACACGACGTCAGCCTCGTTGTGAGGTCCGCCGAACAGCCAGTTGGAAGGATGACCGGGGTGCGCTGGATCTTCCGGATCACCGAGCTCCTTGACGGCGCGAGCCTGCATTCCAGCCTCGAACGCGTCGTCCTTCAAGGTCTCCCAGTCGTACCCCTTGGGGTCGCCCTGAGTGAGCACCCTGAGCAGTCGATGTGAGAAGGCAATGTTGATCCAGGTCGACTTCAAGAAGCCTTCCCCGCCGCGGCGCTTTCGCATCTGCTTGAAGAGCGCGTTGAACGCGAGCACCTCGTCCGTCGTCGCGACTTGCGGAGTCACCTGCGACAGCCACAAGCGAAAGGGGAGGAGATCCTTCAAACCCTCGTCCTCGAGGCGCAGGAACACCATCGTCTGGTAGTCCTTGTTGAAGCCGTCGATGATGTTTCCCTGGATGTTCCCCACATCCAGGACAATCTTCTTCTCTTCCTCGTTGATGACGACACGCGTCTCGTCGTCCTGCCACTCCGAAGTTCCTACGGGGGCCTCACGGATGATGGTTTTCCCCTTGTCTCGATTCAACACGATGGTTCGCCTCCCGCTGAGAATGAAGAAGTCAGATTGTCTGTAACACGGCTCGATTGGGCACGGATTGCACACTCGCGCCGAGGAACTGAATCAAGAACGAAGTCCGGCCGGACACTCCGAGCTTCCTATAGATGTGCGCGACCTGGTTCGCGATCGTCCTGGGGGAGCTACCCCTCAGTCTGCACATCTCACGTCGCGAGGTACCGTCGACCATC
>JAEZYO010000751.1 GCA_023419055.1 Pseudomonadota bacterium
CGCCCGCACCGCCCGTACCCGCGCCGCCTGCGCCGCCGAACCCGCCGGCACCCTCGGTTTCCTGTCCGCCGCCGCACGCCGTGGTGCCGGCGATGGCGCTCAAGCCTTCCAGGATCTGACGACGGCTCGCGATCTTGGTGAGCGCGGTCGGGCGAGGGGCTTGCGATTTGGTCATCGAACGGTCTCCGATACTTGACGAAGGCTGGGGATTCTCGTCCGTCGCGCGTGCCAATCGGCGACACACTTCGGCCTCACGCTCGTAAGGCGCGCGGGGAGATGGGGTACCAATTGCAGAGTGATATCGAAGAGGAACGGCTCATCTTTCTGAGCGCGTTTCGGCGCGACTCGGCATTGGACGCCAGGCAGTCGAGGCAAGCAGGAAGATTCGGCTCAACGAGGAACGAGAGTCTCGCGCGACGCTTCATCCCCTAAAAAGGAAAAGGTCTTGCCCGACTTCGTCTCGTTCTGAACGTCTCGACGGCAGAGGCCGAGAACGGCGCGTCGAAATGTCCTGCTCGCCGGGCGACCGTTCAGCCGCCCTGCTCGTCGTCCGTTCTCTCGGTGAGGGCAGCTGAGCCCGTAAAAATCCGCCGGTCTCCGCGCGCGGCTTTGCGGAAGCTGCGTGGCGATACGCCTGCGGCGCGCCGGAACGTGCGCACGAAGTTCGAGAGATCGGCGAAGCCGACGTCGTAGGCAATCTGCGTGATGGGCTGCGAGTCGTCGGCGAGCAGCCGAGCCGCTCGGCGGAGCCGCGCTCTTACCAGGTACTGGTGCGGCGTCACGCCGAGCACGCGCTCGAACACTCGCAAGAAGTGGAACGGGCTGAGCTTCACTTGGGTTGCGATCTGCTCGAGCTCGAGCGGCTCGTCCGAGTGTTCGTCGAGGTAAAGGGCAACCTCGATGGCGCGCCGCCGGTCGCGGCTGCTCGGCGTCGCGGGCTCGCGCTCTTCTCCCGAGACGAGCGCTACGGCGCGCTCGGCTAGCCTCAGCCCCACTTCGTGCGCGCCGATGTCGCTCCGGCCCTCGGCGGCAGATTGCGCGAGCTCACCCATCACCATCAGCTCGGGCAACGGAGGGAGCGCACCGACGCGAAATGCGCGCCGGTAGTCGCCGAGCACATCGAGCAAAGGCTCCGAGAACCGAAAGCAGAGGCACTCGTCGCCGCAGGAAGGCGCGTGATCGTGCGTGCACACGTACTCGTCGCCGGGGAAGCCGGTCAACACCGAGCCTGCGACGAGCTCGAAGGAGCGGCCGCGCGTGTCGTACCCGAAGCTGCCCTTTCGCACGTACGAGAGCGAGAAGCCCGCGTGGAGCTCCGTGTACGGACGGTCCCCGCGCTTCGCGTCGCAAACGTAATCCACGACGCTCAGCGAACCTTGCTCGAGCACCTTCGTCGTGAGCATCTCCGTGAACTTTACCCCCCCAACGAGGCGCGACTACTTCTTTGGTAGCTCGGCCGCGCGCCAGAGGTACCAACTTGCCACGCTGCGGTACGGGCGCCAGCGAAGCCCCCTCGATTCGAGCTCCTTCGAGGAAGGAAGCTCGCTCTTCTTGAACGCGACGGCGTAACCCTTTTTGATGCCGTAGTCGTCGAGCGGCAGCACGTCGGGGCGACCGAGCCGGAACATGAGCAGCATCTCGACGCTCCACCTGCCGATGCCGCGCACGACCGTGAGGCGCTCGATCACCTCTTCGTTCGGTAGGCGGCGCGCTTCGGCGAGCGTCGGGAGCTCACCCGCCGCCGAGCGACGCGCGAGGTCCCTGAGCGCGAGCAGCTTCGAGCCGGAGAGCCCCGCGCCGCGCAGGGCGGAGTCCGGCAGCTCGAGCAGTCTCTCGGGGCTCAGGCGGCCGGCGGGAAAGAGCTCACGGACGCGCCCGAAGATCGTCGCGGCGGCCTTCCCGGTCAGCTGCTGGTAGCAAATCGTGCGCGCCAGCGCGGCGAAGAGGTTCGAGGTCGCCTCCACCTCCAAGCGATAGGGGCCGACCCGATCGATCAACTTCGCGAGCGTCGGGTCAGCCTTTCGCAAATGGGCGACCGCGACCTCGGCGTCGAGCTCGGCCACCGAGTTCTTGGTGGTGCGCCGAGGTTTCGCGAGCTCGGTCCCTTCGAGCGCGAGCAGGCGCTGCTTGGTCGAGATGCCACCGTTCGCGGTGAACCCGCCGATTTTACCCCCAGCGGCGAGCACCCGGTGGCAGGGCACGATGATCGCGAACGGGTTCTTCTTCAGTGCCTGCCCCACCGCGCGTGCGGCGCCGGGAGAGCCAACGCGCTCGGCGATGTCACCGTAGGAGAGCGTCATCCCAGGGCCGACAGCGCGGGCCGCGTCGTAGACTTTGCGGTGAAAGGGCGGGACGCTCCTCATGTCGAGGTCGATTCCATCGAGCTTGGCCGGCTTTCCGGCGAGCAGCGCGAGGATCGCGTCGATGGCGCGCTTCACGCCTGCGGGCGGCTTCGCTTCGCGCGCTTCCGGATAGCGTTCACCGAGGCGCGAGCGAGTGAGCGTGACTTTGGACTCGGGGAGCAGCACCCCCGCGATCCCCTGATTGGTCCACACGATGCCGCAACGCCCGACCGGCGTCTCGAACAGCGAATAACCCAGATCCGTCATTTGGCGGGTGTGAGGGTAGCACCGGCGGAGGGGGGCGAACTTGGAGGATCTTGCGATCCCGTCAGCGCGCCGTCCGAACGATTCGATAGCCGTGCCCGCGCACGGTCTCGAGCTCGTTCGCGTAGGGCCCGAGCTTCTTGCGGAGCAGGCGCACGAGCGCGTCCACCACGTTGCTGCCCGTGTGCCGTTGCTGCCATACCTCGTCGAGCAGCGCGTCTCTGGCCACGACGTTGCCGGCTCTTTCGAGGAGGTAGGCGAGCGCGTGGTACTCGAGTGAGCTGAGGGGCACGGGGTCGCCGTCCACGACCAGGCCGCGTGCTCCCTCGTCGAGCCAAAATCCGCGTGACGAAGCGGCGCTCGCTCGGAGCGCTCCGCCGAGCTCCGTCGCTCTCGGCCGACGAGCCCCGCCGCGGCCGCCCGACCGCGGCGCTCGCCGAGGCGCGCTCGAGGGGGTTCTCATCTCCTTCTCATCGACTTCTGGCCTGGCTCTCATGCGGGAAACCCCGGCGGACGGCATCTTAGCTCGCGTCTCGAACAGGAGAGTTTCGATGAATCATTGTTGCGTGCAAGTCGAGTTGAAGCTGAACGTGTCCGCGGACGAGTGGCGGGAGGCGTGCCGGAGCGCCGTCCCGGTCATGCTGGCTGTTTCCGGTCTGCGCTGGAAGGTATGGGTCCTCGACGAAGAGGCAGGGACCGCCGGGGGATTCTACCTTTTCCGCGATCGCGCTTCGGCCGACGCCTACGCCGAGGGGCCGGTGATCGCCGCGCTCCGAGGCTCGCCGGCGGTCCGTGAGGTCCGGGTCAGGCTGTTCCCGGTTCTGGACGAGATCTCCCAGCTGACGCGCGCCTTCGGCGCGGCCAAAGAACAGGAGGTGCGCCTTGACCTCGTGGGTTGATCCGGGGCCCTGGGCTACGGTGCTCGCCGCGTCCGAGCGTATCGACTTCAAGATCGACGAGGTCTTGCCCGAGGATACGCGCTTCGACTTCGGTGTCGCGTTCCTCCCGGACGCCCTGACCGGGGTGAGCGGCCTCTCGTGCTTGAATGGAGACGAGCAGCGTCTGGTCGGGCACCTCCGCGCTCACGGTTACCTCGGCATGTTCGGCGTCATCGAGGAGATGATCTTGCCGTTCCTCCTCGGTCAAACCAGGGTCGAACCGCTCGATGAGACGCGCGCTCTCCTCCGCTTCGCGAGCGAGGAAGCGAAGCACATCGAGCTCTTCCGACGTTTCTCGGCCGCGTTCGGGCAGCAGTTCGCCCACCGCGCGCGGCTGGTCGGGCCAGCGGACGCTTTCGCGAGGGCGGTGCTCGCCCACTCCGAGCTCTCGGTCGCGCTCGCGGTGCTCCAGATCGAGTGGATGACCCAGCGCCACTGGCTCGAATGCGTCCGCGGCGACGAGTCCCTCGAGCCCTCGTTCAAGCGCCTGCTCCGGTTCCACTGGATGGAGGAAGCACAGCACGCGCGGCTCGACGCGCTGCTCGTCCAGAAGCTGGCGAGCCGCCTCTCCGCCGAGGAGCGCGCCGAGGGCGTGGAGGGGTACCTCTCCATCGTGCGGCTCGTCGACGGCGCGCTCTCCGCGCAGGTCGAGCTCGATCTCGTGTCGCTCGAGGAAGCGCTCGAACGCGAGCTCGACGAAGGCGAACGAGCGCAGTTTCGCAGCGTCCAGCTCGCGTCGATGAGGAAGACGTACCTGCTCGACGGCATGACCCACCCCAAGTTCCTCGCCAGCATCACCGACGTGGCGCCCTTTGCGCCCGAGCTCGTCCAGTCCGCCGCGCTGGCTCTCCAATGAGCCGCGGCCTCGACGAAACCGAGAAGAAGGACATGCAAAAGATTGAATCAGGCATTGAAAACGATCCCTCAGCTGGGACGGCCGGCTCTGCTCCGAAACCAAGATCGAAGGCTACGAGCTCGCCGGCGCCAGGATCGCGCGCTCACACACCATCCGGAGCGACGAGCCACGCGAGCTAGGGCGGCGAGCAGCAGCTCCTGCGGGTTCGAGGTCGCATTCGTGCCGAGGAACCTGGCGAACCCGATCGCGTTCGACGCCGAGCTCGTCGCACGCTGAGAGGACCCGAAATGCAAAGAGGCCGGACGACGTGTCCGGC
>JAEZYO010000800.1 GCA_023419055.1 Pseudomonadota bacterium
GGTTCCGCACGCGCTGATCGGCGCGGAGCGACCGACCGATCCCGGCACCCACGAGGTCTCGGCGACGGCGCAAGGCTACCTTCCCGCAAAGGCCAGCGTGCGGCTCGCGGAAGGCGCGCACGAGCAGGTCACGCTCAAGCTCGTCGCCGATCCCAACGCCGCCGTAGCGCCGGCGCCCGCTCCGACGGAGACTGCGCCGCCGCCGAGCAACACCCCGCTCTTGCCGCCGGCGAGCGCTTCCACCTCGTCGAGCGGCGGCGGGAAAACCGCGGGCTACGTCTTGCTCGGCATCGGCGGCGCGGGCCTCATCGTCGGCACCGTCACGGGCTTGATGGCCATGGGCGAGGCGTCTGACCTCAAGGACAAGTGCGACGACGAGACGCAGGGTAACTGCGACAAGGGAGACATCGACAGCGCGAAGTCGGTGGCGATGGTCTCCAACGTCGGCTTCGGCGCCGGAGCGGCGCTCGGACTCGTGGGCGTCATCTTGCTCGCGACGAGCGGGAGCTCGGAGCGCACCGGACAACGCGAGGGCGTTACCCCGTACGTCGGTATCGGCAACGCCGGAGTCACGGGACGCTTCTGATGCAACGCCCGAGTGTCGCGGTCGCGCGGCGACCACGGAAGAGCGCGCTCTCGCGCGTCGGATCGGTTCTGGGCTACCTGGCGCTCGCGGGCGGCTGCGCGAACATCGTCGGCTTGAGCGGCCTCGAGGACGAGGACGCCGTAGGCACGAGCGGGAGCGCTGGGCGCGGCGGAAGCGCCGGCAAGGGCGGCTCGTCGGGGAGCGCCGGCAAGGGTGGCGGAGCCGGCGAGGGCGCCCAGGCGAACGAAGGCGGCTCCGCGGGCGAGCCCACCGGCGCCGGCGGCGCCTACACGGGTCCGGTCGACTGCAACGGCGACCCCTTCGAGCTCAACGAGCAGGTCGTGCGCTCGTGTCTGCTCTACGAGAGCTGCTACCCGTACGGGCCCGATACCGGCGTTTCGCTCTGCGTGACGCTCAACCTGCAGCAAGCCTTCTCCGGGAGGAGCTGCACCAAGACCGCGGAGACGTGTGCAGATGTGTTGGACTGCACCGGCGCGGGCTTCGTCGACGAGAACGCGCCCGTCACTTGTTCGGACAGCGCCGCGCGCTGTGAGGACAACCTCGCCGTCAACTGCGGCGGCTTGAACGACATTCCGCCCTTTTTCATCGATTGCGACGCCATGGGCGGCACGTGCGGGATCCGTCCGGACGACATCGCCGATTGCATCGTGAACGACGATTGCGACCAACCCGATCCGGGTCCCGGAGAGAGCTACGCCTCCGGCTGCGTCGAGAACACGGACCTCTACTATTACTGCGCGGGCGGAGTCGGCTACGGCTACGACTGCAACAACTTCGCGGCGAACTGCGAGGAGACCGATACCGGAGGCGGCTGCTTCTACTCGGTCACCTCGTGCGGCGCCGACAGCGTGAGCTGCTCCGGCGACACGGCGGTGCAGTGCATCGGCGGCGAGCGTTACCAGTACGACTGCGGCTCGGTCGGTCTGAGCTGCGCGGTCGATCCACCGAATCGTTATTGCCTCGCGCCCGGCTGCACGACGACCGACGCCGACACGTGTGAAGAGAGCTGCAACGGAAGCAAGCTCACCTTCTGCTACGGCGGGGCGGAAGTCACGGTCGACTGCGAGGACTACGGCTTCGAGAGCTGCCGTGAAGTAACGACGCCCTTCGCCGCCGCGCTCTGTACCAATCTCTGAGCCGCCCGGGTTGACGCCGAATGGGGCGCAGGGCAAGGCTCCGCGCCCGCTTTCGCCCGGAGGCTCCGTTGCCGCAGATCGTCGTCCGTGATCTCGTGAAGACGTTCCACGTCGCGGAGCGGACGCGCGGGCTCTGGGGCGCGCTCGGCGGCCTCCTTCACCGGCAAAAACGCGAGATCTCGGCGCTCGCCGGCGTCGGCTTCGAGATCGAGCGCGGCGAGCTCGTGGCGTACATCGGTCCGAACGGCGCGGGCAAGAGCACCACGATCAAGATCCTGGCCGGCATCCTGGCGCCGAGCTCGGGCACCTGCGAGGTCGGCGGCCTGGTGCCATGGAAGCAACGCCGCGCCCACGTAGCGCGCATCGGCGTCGTGTTCGGTCAGCGCACCCAGCTCTGGTGGGATCTGCCGGTCGCCGACTCGTTCGATCTGCTCGCCGCGATCTACGACCTTCGCCCCGCCGACTACCGAGAGCAGCTCTCGAAGCTCGTCGAACGCTTCGAGCTCGCGCCGCTGCTCGGCGTCCCGGTGCGCCAGCTCTCGCTCGGCCAGCGCCTGCGCTGCGAGCTCGCGGCCGCGCTCCTGCACCGCCCCGAGCTCCTGTTCCTCGACGAGCCGACGATCGGGCTCGACGCGGCGAGCAAGCTCGCCCTGCGCCGCCTCGTGCTCGAGCTCAACCGCGAGCAAGGCGTCACGGTGCTCCTCACGACGCACGACCTCGACGACGTCGAGGCGCTCTGCCGCCGCGTGCTCGTGATCAACCACGGCCGCGTGCTCGCCGACACGAGCCTCGAAGGGCTGCGAGCGGAGACGCGCGAGCGCCGCCTGGTCGTCGATCTCGAAGACGAGCGCGACGACCCGGTCACCGGCGGGCTCCGGCTCGTCGAGCGCAGCGGCGCCCGGGTCACCCTCGCCTTCGACTCGCTCGAGCTCAGCGCCTCGCGCGCCATCGCGCTCGTCACGGCCAAGGCTCCGGTGCTCGACCTGCTCGTGGTGCCACCGCCCATCGAGGAGGTCGTGGCGCGCTACTACGAGGAGCGGCGCCCGTGAGGCCCTACCTCGCGACGCTCGGAGCCGCCCTCCGCTCCGCGCTCCAGTATCGCGCCGCCGCGCTCGCGGGGGTCGCGACGCAGGTCTTCTGGGGCGCGCTCAGGATCGCCGTCTTCGTCGCGTTCTACGGCTCGGCCGCCGAGGGGCAGCGAGCGCCGATCTCGCTCGAGCAGATGATCGACTACGTCTGGCTGAGTCAGGCGCTGTTCGCGATAGTACCGGCGCAACGAGACCAAGCGGTCCAGGCGATGATGCGTGACGGCACGATCGCCTACGAGCTCACCCGCCCCGTCGATCTCTACGGCTACTGGTACGCCCGCGCGCTCTCGAACCGCTTCGGCGCGACGCTGCTCCGCGCGCCCTTGCTGCTCACCCTGGCTCTCCTGCTCGCTCCGGCCCCGTACGCGCTCCGAGCCCCCGCTTCGGGCGCCGCGCTCGGGCTCTTCGTCGTGGCGCTCGGCCTCGCGTTCCTCGTGAGCGCGGCTCTCGTCACGCTGCTCTCCGTGGTCGCGGTGTACTCGCTCAGGAGCCAGGGGGCGCTCTCGCTGCTCAGCGCCGGCGCCTGGTTGTTCTCCGGTCTCTTGCTCCCGGCCCCGCTGATGCCGGAGCCCGTCGCGCTCTTGATGAAGTGGTTGCCTTTCGGAGCCACTCTCGACCTCCCGCTCCGCCTCTACGTCGGCCAGATTCACCTGGGCGATGCCTGGCCGGTCCTGTTCCAGCAGCTCGCCTGGGTCGCGGTGCTGACGCTCGGGGGTCGAGCGTTGCTCGGGCGCTCTCTCGCGCGCGTCGTGGTGCAGGGAGGCTGAGCGTGCTCCGTCCCCTCGCCCTCTACTGGACCCTGGTGCGGCAATCGTTCCGCGCCCAGCTCGAGTACCGCGCCGACACGCTGCTGCTCGCGCTCTCGTACGTGCTGCTCTTCGCGAGCGAGTTCTTCGCGCTCTGGGCGCTTTTTGCTCGCTTCGGTAGCCTCGAGGGCTGGACGCTCGCGGAAGTCGCGATCTTCTACGGCATCGTCGAAGCGGGCATCGCGCTCGCCGACGCGGTGACCCGCGGGCTCGATCACTTCGGCGAGCACTTGAAGTCGGGCACCTTCGATCGCCTGCTGCTCCGTCCCCGCGATCCGCTCTTCCTCCTGCTCGCAGAAGAGGTCACGCTGAAACGCGCCGGACGGCTCGGGCAGGCGCTCGCCGTGCTCGGCTACGGCTGCTCCGCGCTCGATCACTCGCTCGGGCTCTTCGAAGTAGCCCTGCTCGGCGCCGCGATCCTCGCCGCCTTCAGCGTCTTCGTGGGGCTCTGGATCCTGCAGGCCGCCCTGTGCTTCTTCACGACCGAGTCGCTCGAGGCCATGAACATCCTGACCTACGGCGGCGCGAACCTCGGTCAGTACCCGCTCACCATCTTCCCGACCTCGCTGCGGCGCTTCTTCGTCGGCGTCGTCCCGGTCGGGCTCGTCGTCTACTACCCGGGGCTCGCCGCGCTCCATCGCGCCGATCCGCTCGGCGCGCCGGCTTGGCTCGGTATCGTCGCCCCGCTCGCGGGCCCGCTCTTCCTCGCGCTCGCGGTGACGGTGTTCAGGCTCTGCGTGCGCCGCTACCAGTCGACCGGCAGCTGAGCGGCGCCCGGTTCAGCTGATTTTTCGGGCGGGCGCGCCTGTCAGCGACGCCTGCCGCCCTTGGCCGCCTTGGGGCGAGCCTTGGCGCGGCCGGGCGCGCGCTCGCTCTTCGGGGGCGGTAGCACCTCGACGTTGCCGCCCGCCTGTTCTTGAAGGCGGCGCAGCTCGTCGCGCAGGCGCGCTGCGGTCTCGAACTCCAGGTTCTCGGCCGCCGCGAACATCTCCTGGCGCACCGCCTGGATCCGCTCGGCGAGATCCACGTCGTTGACGGCGCTCGCGGGCGCGCCGGCCCCGCGCGCCGCGGCTCCGTCGCCCTTCTTGCGCGGCACCGCGTAGTAGTCGGTGTTGCCGCTCGCGGGGTTGATGTCGAAAATCGCCCGCTTCACCGTCTCGGGCGTGATGCCGTGCTCCTGATTGTACGCCTGCTGGAGCGCGCGGCGGCGATCGGTCTCCTCCATCGCCTGCTTCATCGCGTCGGTGATGCGATCGGCGTACATCAACACCTGGCCGTTCGCGTTGCGCGCCGCGCGCCCGATGGTCTGAATCAGCGAACGAGGGCTCCGCAAGAAGCCCTCCTTGTCCGCGTCCAAGATCGCGACCAGGCTCACCTCCGGCAAGTCGAGCCCCTCGCGCAGGAGGTTGATGCCGACCAGGACGTCGAACTCGCCCGCGCGCAGGTCGCGCAAGATCTCGACGCGCTCGAGCGTGTCGATGTCCGAGTGCAGGTAGCGCACGCGCACGCCGAGCTCGGCGTAGTACTCGGTGAGATCCTCGGCCATGCGCTTCGTGAGCGTCGTCACGAGCGTCCGATAGCCGGCGCGCGTCACGCCGCGCACCTCGTCGAGGAGGTCGTCGACCTGACTCTTGGCCGGGCGGACGATGAT